>NZ_DEVJ01000049.1:6558-63744 GCF_002362875.1 Empedobacter sp. UBA3239
GAGTTGGAATTTTTTGTTTATTCATTTTAACAACCTTCATTATACATTACATCGAAAGAAACTACTTTATCATTCACTAAATAAAATTGTAGAATCGATCCATTATCATAATCTTCAACATTAAAATAACGAAAAGCTTTTGTTCTTTTATCCGTTTTATCATCATAACCATCGAAAATAGAAATATTCAGATTTTTATATTTATTAATTAACTCATCCAAAGATGAGCCAATTTTAATTCCAGATAATGTTTTAAGACTAGAATCCGAAGACTTTACACTATATACAGTTAAATTAGAAGAACCTGCTGTCTCCTCACCATTTGTTGTCAATCCAACTTTATATGTTACTCCTTTAGAGACAATTGTTACATCACCATCAGGATAACCATATTCATTCAATTTTATTTTAAATTTTTGTCCAGTTAATTTTTCTAATTCAGACAATTTCATTCCAAGTTTTACGTCATTAATACGAGTTGTAGAAACTTGCGCTTGCAAAGCTATTCCAGCTACAAAAGCAGCTATAAAAAATATTTTTTTCATTTTTATGTATTTAGGTTTTAATCATTATTTTAAAGTGTACATTCTTCTGGGTTATAAGAACTCAATCTTATTGTTGTTACAATTTCATTTTTCAAAGAAAAAGTCAATATAACACCATTTTCTCTATCATCAATTCTAAATTCTCTGTTATTATTATTCGATTTATCCAAAAACACATTATATTTTGACGAATAAGCTTTCCACAAATCCTCCAACGTACTACCAATTCCAATTCCAGACAAAGTTTTGATATTTTTACTTGTTGTAGAAATAGAACTTAAATAGGTGTCATTTTCTGTTTTACTCAAATAACCACTTCTTATTTCGATTGTATAATCAATCCCTTTTAGGGTGACATTCGTTTCTCCTTCATCAACAATTGCAGCAATTTCTTCACCTAACAATTTCAACACTTCGAACGGACGCATACCAATTTTCAGTTCATTCATTCGTGTTGTAGAAATCTGACCAAATCCAACAACCGAAAGCAAGAAAAATCCTAATAAAGTTATTTTAATCCTCATAAATTTTATTGTTTAAATATCCCGATTCTGTCTCATCATCTTCAAAAATATCTTACACCGAAAAATCATATTTTTTGTACGCTTTCCATAAATCGTCCAACGAACTTCCAACTTTTATTCCTGATAAAGTCGAAAGTTTAGAGCTGACAGACGAAACCATATATACTTCGAATTGTTTTGTTTTCAAATTTTTATAGTACGAAATATGATATTTAATTCCATTCAACTCAATGTCCTGTTCAGGCATTTCTGCATTATTTACATCATAAAGAGCTAATTGATTTGGTGTTAAAGCTGCAACTTGTTTTTGCTTCATTTCGTACGAAATATCTCCAAATTTGGAAGTCGTTACTTTTTGAGCAAACATTATCGAAGTGAATAGCAAGAAGCACCCTAAAATTGAAAAAAATCGACTAAGCATAAGCATTAATTTGAGCAATATGTTTTACAATTTTTCCATTATCCAAAACCCAAAGTGCATCATAAACACCAGCTCCATCGCTATATGTACCGAACAAATAATATTGATTTAACTCTTTATTGTAAGTAAGTTTTGTTGCTGATAAATTCGCATTATATAAATTGATAAAATATTCTTTTGGAATGATAATTTCTTTTCCTTTGAATGATATTTTAAACGATTTGAATTCTGTTTGAGGAATCATTCCATCCGAACCAAGAAAATCTTTTTCATCAATCGCATAAACAAAATCACCTTCCGTGAAAATTTTATGTTTTTTCGAATTAAATTCTTGCGTTTCGAGCTGAATGGTATAATCAGCAACCGAAAATTCTATTTTAGAATCATTGACTGAAGTTGTTGAAATAGTTTCAAAATCTTCTAACTTTTTGATTCGATCATAGTAAACAAAACCAGCTTTTTCAGGTTGATATTCAACTAAATACCATTTCGAGTTTTCTTCATCAGAATCAATTGGATAAATTGAATTTGAATTGACTTTAGCAACAATTTTAGACGAAATATTTTTATCATCTCGCACATTTGCAAAACCATCTTTATCTTGCACAATCCCAAATTGAGCTTGCACAAAATAGACTAAAAAAGTAGTAAGAATGAATAAACTTTTTTTCATTTTTTGATTCGATTTTCTTGAAGTAAAGCTAACAAAATCTAAACCAAAAATTTTCACGAATTATAGTGATTTTACAAAATCAATATTTCTTTTCAAACCATCAAATTTTGTACGTTTTACAGGCGATTTCTTAAAAATTTCTCGAAAAACATCCTCTGTAATTTCTTCCCAATCTTTCTTCGAGAATTGATTAATTTTTTCGTTACCAACAAAACGAGTTTCTTTCGTTTGCAACGAAAAACGATTCCACGGACAAACTTCTTGACAAACATCACAACCAAAAATCCAATCATCAAATTTCCCTTTCATTTCGGTCGGAATTTGATCTTTCAATTCAATTGTAAAATACGAAATACACTGACTTCCGTTCACTGTTTTATTGGGTAAGATTGCCTCAGTTGGGCAAGCATCAATACAACGCGTACATTTTCCACAATGATCTGTTTCGATTGGAGAATCATAGGCTAAATCCAAATCAATAATTAATTCGGATAAAAAGAAAAACGAACCTTTTTGTTTAGATAACGTCAACGAATTTTTTCCAACCCAACCAATTCCAGCTTTTTTCGCCCATGCATGTTCCAGAATTGGTGCTGAATCGGTAAAAGCTCTTCCGCTCACCTCCCCTATTTCTACTTGAATAAAATCTAACAACTCGCGCACTTTCTCCTTCACGACAAAATGATAATCTTCGCCTTGCGCATACATCGCAACTTTGTAAGAATTAGGATTTCGATCTAAATCTTGGTAATAGTTATACGCCAACGAAATCACAGATTTTGCTCCGTCGACCAAAATTCGAGGATCCAGTCGCATATCGAAATGATTTTCCATATACTGCATTTCGCCATGAAAATCATTCTTTAACCAAGACTCTAAACGTGGAGCTTCCTCTTCCAAAAAATCTGCTTTGGCAATACCACACGAAATAAATCCCAATGCTTCAGCTTTTGCTTTGATGCGTTGGGACCATTTTATTTTGATATGTTCTTCTGTTTGAAGGAGCATTAGTTAATTCGTAATTATGAATTTATAATTATTATATCGACGAAATTAAATTTTGTCATTCTGAATGAAACATTAGTGAAATGAAGAATCTTAGATTCCTCCTAACATCGGAATGATATTGTCATGTTGAACTCGTTTCAACATCACATCTTATTTAATTTTTCCTAAATTGAGATTAACGATTTTCAGGTAAAATATCTTTAAATTCTCAAATTCTGTTAGATTAACTTTTTTAACACAATTTGCGTAGATGCAGGATATTTAGATAAATATTTATTTGGTCGAATAGGTCTTGGAGTAAAATTACCGCCACAATTCGGACAAACATTTTCCAAAATATTATCAACGCAATCTTTGCAAAAAGTACATTCAAATGTACAAATCATCGCTTCTGTTGAATTTGGCAATAAATTCTTTCCACAATTTTCGCAATTAGGTCTTAATTCTAACATAAAATATTTTTAATGATAAATACTATTCTCTTTTAAGATTCCTCCTAACGTCGGAATAACATTGTCGTGTGAGCCATTTTCGATTTATTAGAGTAAGAAAATCGTTAAGATTCTTCGACAAGCTCAGAATGACTTAGAACAAAATTACAAATCAAACAAATCGGTTTGAGGTGAATTTTCTCCACGATATTTTACACCAATATGTTTGAAAGCTTTTTCTGTTGCCACACGTCCACGAGCAGTACGCATCAAATAACCTTCTTGAATGAGATACGGTTCATAAACTTCTTCTAATGTTCCACCATTTTCTCCAACTGCTGTTGCTAAAGTTGTAATTCCGACTGGTCCACCTTTAAATTTTTCAATAATTGTTGATAAAATTCTGTTATCCATTTCATCTAAACCATTATCATCAACTTTTAGAGCTTTTAAAGAAAATTCAGCAATTGATAAATCAATTTTTCCATTTCCTTTAATTTGTGCAAAATCTCGAGTCCTTCTCAATAAAGCATTTGCTATACGAGGAGTTCCACGACTACGACCTGCAATTTCTATCGCCGCTCTTTCGTCAATTGGTGTGTCTAAAATACGAGAAGATCGCTCAACAATCGTACTTAATAATTCAACATTATAATATTCGAAACGGAAATTAATTCCAAAACGAGCACGAAGCGGCGCAGTTAATAAACCAGAACGCGTTGTTGCACCAATTAATGTAAAAGGATTCAAACCAATTTGAACCGAACGTGCATTTGGTCCAGATTCGATCATAATATCAATCTTAAAATCTTCCATTGCCGAATACAAATATTCTTCGATAACGGGAGACATACGATGGATTTCATCAATAAAAAGCACATCATTTTCTTCCAAATTCGTCAATAAACCAGCTAAATCACTCGGTTTATCGAGAACTGGTCCAGATGTAATTTTGATTCCTACACCTAATTCATTCGCAATAATATTTGCCAATGTCGTTTTTCCCAAACCTGGAGGTCCGTGCAACAAAACGTGATCTAATGCTTCGCCACGAAGTTTAGACGCTTTTACGAAAACTTCTAAATTCTCTAGAATATGCGCTTGTCCAGCAAAATCATCAAAACTTTGCGGACGAACAGTATTTTCGTGATTTAGATCGTCATCTGGATAAAATTCTTTATCAGGATTTAATAAATCTGACATAAAATGATGATATAAATTATAATGATGATATTACGAAGGACAAATTAAATTATCCTCCGTACTTTTACAACTACAAAGAACGCAATATTTTTTTAGATAAAAAGAATTATGAGCAAAGGAATATTATTAGTGAATTTAGGTTCGCCCGATTCTACCAATGTTGAAGACGTAAGAACTTATTTACGCGAATTTTTAATGGATAAGAAAGTTTTGGATTCTCCTTGGATTATTCGTAAAACTATTGTTGAATTATTTATTTTACCAAAAAGACCCGAAAAATCTGCTGAAGCTTACCGAAAAATTTGGACAAAAGAAGGTTCTCCTTTAATTGTTTACTCTAAAATTTTGAGAGATATGGTACAAAAACAAATGGATATTCCAGTTGTTTTGGCAATGCGTTACAAAAACCCTTCGATAGAAGCTGGTTTACAAGAGCTTTATGACAAAGGTGTTCGCGACATTTTGGTTGTTCCTTTATACCCTCAATACACAATGTCTTCTACAGAAACTGTTGCGGATAAAGTGCTTGAAATTCAGAAAAAAAGTTACAAAGACACTAAGATTAATTTCTTGAAAGCTTTTTACAATCATCCAGATTATATCAAGGTTTTAGGAGATTCTATCAAAGAAAAATTACCTGAGAATTTTGATAAATTATTGTTTTCTTATCACGGAATTCCAGAACGTCACGATAATAAAGCACTTCGTGCTGCAAAAGCGAGCAAATTACCTATTGAAACTTATCGTAATCAATGTTTTGAAACAACACGTTTGGTAACCGAATACTTGCAATTACCAGAAGATAAATATACCACTTCTTTTCAGTCTCGTTTAGGTCGTGACCCTTGGATTAAACCTTATACAGACCACATGTTAGAAGAATTTCCTGCACAAGGCGTTAAGAATTTAGCGGTTTGCACCCCTGCCTTTGTTTCGGATTGTTTGGAGACTTTGGAAGAAATTTCGATGGAAGGACAAGAAGAATTCTTAAAAGCTGGTGGTAAGCAATTTACATACATCCCTTGTTTGAATGATCGTCAAGATTGGGTGGATACATTAGTGAAATGGTTGAAAGGTTGGCAAAATAATTAAGAAAGGTTTTTAGCCTTACAAAATAAATTAGATATCTTTGTTTAGAATTTTTCAATTTTAAACAAAGATATTTTTTTTAAAATGAGACTAATTTTCTCAATTATATTTTTAGTCCTATCACTTTTTAGTTCGGCTCAATTTTTAGATACTAGTGGAAATCTAATTATTGATGGTCGAAAATATCTGAAATCCAAAGTGGATACTACAGGACGAAAATCGGGTTGGGAAATTTATGGTGCAAATACTTTAACCGTTAATCAAAATTCCTTTTCCAATTGGATGGCAGGTGGTGAAAATTCGGTTTCACTAAATGCTAAAGCTGATTACGAATTTAATTTCCGAAAAAAGAAACACTTTTGGGACAATCGTTTTATTTTTGAATATGGTTTTTTAGACAATAAAACCAATGGAACGCGTAAAACTGCTGACAATCTAAATATCACAACTTCTTATGGATATTTGATAAAAGAAAAATGGTACCTAACCTCATCACTTAATATTCGTTCACAGTTTTCTGCAGGTTACAATTACGGAACAACTCCAAAAACAAAACTATCAAACTTATTTGCGCCTGCATATGTAACAATTGGGGTCGGTGCGAATTATACGCCAAATTCTAATTTTTCTCTCAGTTTTCAACCTTTAACATCAAGAACAACAATTGTTGCAGACAAAGATTTGCAAAATAAAGGAACTTATGGTTTACGAAATGATGGAGATACGTTTCTTTTTGAAGTTGGAGCATATTTAGGTGGTCGATACAAAATGAAACTTTTTGATAACGTCACTTACGATAATAATATTGGAATTTTCTCCAATTATTCCAACAAATTTTATAACCTCGATATTGTGTATGCAGGATTGTTAGATATGAAAATTAATAATTTTATGTCCACGCAATTAACCATTAATTTGATTTACGATGAAGATCAAGTTGCTCAAACACAGTTTAAACAAGCTCTTGGGATTGGCTTAACATATAAAATAGACAGTACTAAGAAAAAAGATAAGAAGAAACGTAGAAAGAAGGAAATTCTCCCATATTTCGATACATCTGGCATTTCCCCAGTCAAATTACCTAGAATAAAACTGGATAAACAAAACTATGATCAAGTTTTTGATAAAAATACAATTGACGAAAAATCAACATATATTAAATCAGAATCCATATTTTTGGAGTAAGTTAATATAAATCAATCAAATATACATGAAAAATTTTTTATTTGTATTAGCAATTTTAGGAAGTGCTTCTACTTTTGCGCAAACAGTAAAAGATGGTAAAGTAGCTACTGATAGCAAGCGTTATTTAAAAGATCAAAAATTTGATGGTCGTCAACCAGGATGGTTCGTTTCGGGAAATAATTCACTTTTATTTTCTCAAAGTGCATTCAGTAATTGGGTTGCGGGAGGTGTAAATTCGTTTGCGCTGAACGGAAGTTTAGATTACGAATTTAACTTGACAAAAGAAAAGCATATCTGGGATAATCGTGTCGTTTTGGGATACGGAATCCAGACTAACAAAGGCGAAAGTTCTCGCAAAACAAATGATGTTATCGACTTAACTTCTTCTTATGGTTACAGCATCGGAAATCATTGGTATTTAGCTTCCTCTATGAATTTTCGCACACAATTTACAGATGGTTTTGATTATTCAAGAGATCCAAAAACGAAGATTTCAGCCTTGATGGCTCCAGGTTATTTAAGTTTAGGATTGGGTATTGATTACAAACCAAGCGAAAATTTTCAAATTAATATTCACCCATTTACACCAAGAATGACCTTTGTCTTAGACAAAGATTTACAGAAAAAAGGAAATTTTGGACTTAAAAATGATGGAGACAATACTTTATTTGAATTCGGTTCATATTTAGGTGTGCGATATAAACTACAAATTATGGAAGGAATTTCTTATGACAACCGTGTCGGAATCTATGCAGATTACCTGAAAAATTTCGGAAATATGGACGTTGCTTATCAAGGAATTTTGGATATGAAAGTGAACAAGTTTGTTTCGGCACAAGTAAGTGTCAACCTATTATATGATGAAGATCAAATCAAAAAAACACAGATTAAACAAACACTTGGAATCGGATTTAATTACAAATTTGATAACACGCCACCAAAAGTAGAAGAAGCGCCAGCAACTGCATTTATACAAGAAACGCCAATTTTCGAAGAAAAAGAAGAAACTGTAGAAGTAGCAACAAATATTCTAAAAAGAGAACCAATTCTTAATGAAACAAAATTAGTCACTCAATAATATTTTTAACCTGCTTTTAATAAGCAGGTTTTTTATTTTTCTTATTTTTATAACTCAATAGAAGAATAAAATGACAAAAAATATTTTCGGCGCACTTTTACCACAAATTTTAATAATTGTTTGGGCAGCTTTCGAGCTTTACCTTGGGTTCAACAACGAACAAAATAACCGCATCATTCTTAGCGCAATCGTGATATTAATCTTCGTTATTTTTACAATTATTACATTACTCAAGGTAATTAAATATCCCAACGACCCAACTTATTTGAAGAAAAAGTAATTTATATAAATGTAATTCTTAAAACTGAACGTTTAACTTTGAGACCAGTCACACTTGATGATACTAAAACAATTCATCAATTATATTCTATCGAAGAAGTTGATTAATACAACACGTAGGAATTCCAGAAAATATAGAGGTTACAATTCTTCATGTAAAAGATTTAGTAAAATCTAATCAAGGAGAACAACCACAAGCTTATACTTTTGTTATCGAAAATGACAATCAATTTGATGGATTAATTTCTTTAAATTTAGGTAGGGCTAAATACAAGAATGCAGAAGTTTGGTTTAAACTTCATCCAGATTTTTGGAACAAAGGAATTGCAACAGAAGCTTTAAGAGAAATTATTTCTTTTGGATTCAATACGTTAAATCTTCATAGAATCGAAGCTGGATGCGCAATTGAAAATATTGGTTCTTACAAAGTTCTTGAAAAAGTTGGAATGATTCGAGAAGCACATACCAGAAAGCTTCTTCCTCTAAAATCTGGTTGGGCAGATAATTATGGCTACGCTATTTTATCGACTGACTTACGATAAAAATTAAGTCATTGCAAACTCATTTTAGAATCATATCTTATTTGATAACAAGTTCAGCTTATCTACAAATTCTCCCTTAAATTTCGTAAACTTGTGTTATAAAACAACAAAAATGAAATTAATCGGTCCTTTCAGACAAATTATAACACTTGCCAATTTACCTTTAAAAGGTGCAATTCACGAAAACCAAATCGAAGTTCTCGAAGATGGAGGAATTATTATTGATGATGAAACAATTGTAGAAATTGGAAATTTCGAAACACTTTCTGAACAACATCCAACCATCGAAATTGAACAAATTAAAACGGAACAAATTCTTCTTCCTGGACTTGTTGATTCGCATACGCACGTTTGTTTTGGAGGAAATCGCGCCAAAGATTTTGCCATGCGTTTGGACGGAAAAACTTATTTAGAAATTGCCGAAAGTGGTGGTGGAATTTGGTCTACTGTAACAGAAACACGTAAGAAAACAGTTGATGAGCTAAAAGATATTACGCTAAAACATATTGCTCAATTGGCCAAACAAGGAATCACAAGTGCTGAGGTTAAATCGGGTTATGCACTTTCTGTTGAAGGCGAAATTAAAATGTTGGAAGCGATAAATATGGCGAATCAAGAAAGTGAAATTGATTTAGTTCCAACTTTTTTAGGTGCGCATATGAAACCAAAAGATTTTGAAGGTTCGAACAAAGAATATTTAGAACTTTTGGTGAAAGAAGTTTTTCCTAAATTAAAATCTAATGATTTAGCAAATCGTGTGGATATTTTTGTGGAACAATCTGCTTTTTCTGTTGAAGAAGGAGATTATTTCTTGAATGAAGCAACAAAACAAGGATTTGACATTACCATTCATGCAGATCAATTTACAGCTGGAGGAAGTTATTTAGCAACAAAATATAAGGCATTGAGTGCAGATCATTTAGAATTTTCTGGTGAAGAAGAAGTGAAAAACCTTGCCAATTCTGATGTTGTTGCAACTGTTTTACCTGGCGCTTCTATCGGTTTGGGAATGCAATATGCGCCTGCTCGAAAATTGTTAGATGCTGGTTGTTGCGTTTCGATTGCTTCAGATTGGAATCCTGGTTCTGCTCCGATGGGAAATCTTTTGACACAAGCTTCTGTTTTGGCTACTTTCGAGAAATTATCAATGGCAGAAGTTTTAGCAGCAATTACTTTTCGTGCTGCTAAAGCATTAAATTTAGCTGATCGTGGCACAATAGAAAAAGGTAAAAAAGCCGATTTTATTAGCTTCTCTACCTTCGATTATCGTAATATTATCTATTATCAAGGGCAATTACAACCAACGCATGTTTGGAAAAATGGCGCGTTGATTATTCAATAGTGTAAATATTATCAGGAGTGATGGTGTTTGTCGGCGTGTAAATTAACCAATCGGTAATCATTTCTTGCGGATAAAGACCTTCATCTCCTTCATTCAAACCTTCTACAGCATAAGGACGATTCAAGCAAACGCCAAAAATTTCGTTGTTTTCATTGATTCCGTACACATCAAACCAAATATGTTCATTATTCATTTCATGATCAACATTAAATCGTAATTTGATTAAAAATCGATAATAATTTTCTTCATCTGCTTCTGGATTAAAATATGTATTAAATGCTTTTTTATACGATTCAAAACGTTGATAAGCCAAGGCTGACATTCGTTCCGTTTCCTGATCGCTGATAAAGAAAATCGGATTATCTGCAATTGTTGCTGCATAAACTTCTGGCGTCAATGTATGTCCTTCTTGCACTGCTAACAAAACACCACAAGGTTCGTAATTTTCGTTTTCTGGCTGACGTTCATTGTAACCTCCCGGAATTGTTGCTGGATAATCTTTCACCACATCTTCCCAACGTTTCCAACAAAATGTAATATCCAAACCATCATAACCAATATTAAATTCTTCATTTTCTGGCGAACGAAAATCTGGTTTAATAAACGCATTTACAATCATATCCAAAGCCGAATTCATCTGTTCTACTCCATCTTTGATGTTCAACATTTCCAATTCCACAGAACCGCAACGGTGCAAACCATGCGTATGCATCCAATACACGCGATCGCCATTTTCGTCCTCATCATAAACGCCATGTATCACATATAAATACGAAGGCGCAGGCGGAATTTCTGACTCTGCTGTTACTTTCACCCATTTACCAGAAAGCAAACGATAAGGCATAAAATCGACAACAATAGACGGATTCTCGACAATGGCTTGCATTATTTTTAGTTGCAAATGAAAACTATCCAACGCATCATTTCCAAAATACATCACAGATTCCAAATAAAAATCTTGTTGCGTTGCAATTTCCATTTCTTCATCCGAAATCATATTTCCAAAACCAAATTCAGAATAATCGTTACTTCTCGCATCCACAACATACAAATTCACATCAAATTCTTCCTCCAAATAAGACACTACAAGTTGATATTCTTGCTTTACCGCTTCATTTTCTTCTTTATCAATCTCGATAAGATCAAAATTGATTAATTGAAAATAATCGGTTGATTTTAGACTTTTTTCAATTGATTCTCTTGAAAATACAAAATCTTTCGACGAAGGAAAAATTCCCATTGTAGAAGGTAAACTCAATCCATCCTCTGCAATTCCTTTGTACAATTCTTGATTTGTCATAGTATAATTTTAGTTAGTTTATTGTTAAAGATAAATGTTTTAAGTTCATCAAAATTTTAGCAAAATGTTAAACTTTAAAATGATTAAAGATGATAATTCAGTTCGCATTACGTTAATTTATTGTAATTTTGCTCGCATAATTTTACAATTATGATAGCATCTATGACAGGTTACGGTAAAGCCATATTGGAATTACCTGAAAAAAAAGTAACGATAGAAATCCGTTCTTTAAACAGTAAAACACTGGATTTAAACACGAGAATTCCTTCTTTTTATCGTGAAAAAGAATTAGAAATCAGAAACCTTATTTCAGAAAAAGTTCAACGTGGAAAAGTTGATTTTTCGATGTTAGTAGAGTTAAATCCTGCTGCAAGAAATCAAAATATAAATGCTGAATTAATCAAAAGTTATATGGCAGAATTCAAATCAATCACGCCAAATGTGACTGATGGTGAATTATTGCCCGTAGTAATGCGCCTTCCAGACGTTATTTCGTACACGCAAGACGATTTGGGTGAAGACGAATGGAATCAAATTCGTGCAACAATTATTGATGCGATTGACGCATTAAATCAATTTAGATTAGACGAAGGAAAAGTTTTAGAGAAATATTTGACTTTAAACTTGAATAATATTTTGGAGCTTTTAACACAAGTTGTGCCTTTTGAAAAAGAACGAATTGAAACTATCAAAGAACGTTTCAATAAACGTTTAGAAGAAGTAAAAGTTGATATTGATCAAAATCGTTTTGAGCAAGAATTAATTTTCTATTTGGAGAAATTGGACATTACAGAAGAAAAAGTTCGTTTAAAAAACCATTGCGAATATTTCTTGAAAGAATTAGCTGGAACTGAATCTAATGGAAAAAAATTAGGATTTATTTCGCAAGAAATCGGTCGTGAAATCAATACATTAGGTTCAAAATCAAATCATTCTGAAATGCAAAAAATTGTTGTTCAGATGAAAGATGAGTTAGAAAAAATTAAAGAACAATCGTTAAACATTTTATAATGAAAAAAGGAAAATTAATCGTCTTTTCAGCTCCATCAGGCGCAGGAAAAACAACTTTGGTTCGTTACGCTTTAGAACAATTGGAAAATATCAAATTTTCTATTTCTTGTACAACTAGAGATAAACGCGAAGGTGAAACTCACGGAGAAGACTATTATTTCTTAACACCAGAAGAATTTAAAGCAAAAATTGCAAACGACGAATTCGTCGAACACGAAGAAGTTTACCGCGATAATTTTTACGGAACTTTAAAATCAGAAGTTGATCGCATTACATCAGAAGGAAATTCTGTGATTTTTGATATTGATGTTATTGGTGCATTGAATATCAAAAAATTGTACGGAGATCAATGTTTAACAGTGTTTGTAAATCCTCCATCTTTAGAAATTTTGAAAGAACGTTTGATTTCTCGCAACACAGAAAGCGAAGACAAATTGAAACAACGTTTGGACAAAGCGGGAATTGAAATGGAAAAAGCAAAAGACTTTGATATCATTTTATTGAACGACGATTTAGAAACTGCAAAAGCGAAAACCTTAGAAATTATTACAGATTTTATCAAATAATAATTCTAAAACTATATAAAGCCTTAATCTAATTTATGATTAAGGCTTTTTTTATATATTTAGAAAAAATATCTCTTTATGAAATTATTTTCTATTGTTATTATTGCCTTATTCATTCAAACAAATATGCTTTTTGCTCAAAAAATAGGTTTTATAGAAAGTTATAATCCGATTTTAAAACATGCTCACTTAAAAAATTATACAGCTACAAAATTTGACGTAAAACATACTGAAAATTTAGAATATAATATTTCTCCCTTTATAGATTCCTTATTTCAAGAGAACAATATTAATGTAACAAAATACAATGATTTTAATTTTTCTGTTTTTGAAAAAATATCTCCTAATTACTCGACAGCAAGTACTAATTTTCCTAACAAGAAAATAATATCTGCACTTAATCAATTTTGTATTAATAAAAAAATTGATTATCTAATAATTATTGACCGACATGATATTTATGCTGCATTTAATCCTTTCAAAAATACGTTTGACGACACATATGATTTTGGAATAACGACACATGATGGAACAAAAAAAAGAATCTATTTTTACAATAAATTAAGAATGATGTATTATAATTTTAAAACTGGAAAATTAGAAATGGCTTTTTCAGGTTTTAAAAATGATGGATTAGTAAACAGTGAATGGAAATCTGTAAAATTTGATACAAATACATTTGATCCTACAACAAAAAATTTAACCCAACCAAAAGAAAGTCAATATTTATTTTTAGAAGAATATAAAAATAGATTCAAAATAGAATTTGAAAGAATGGCTGAAAAGCTTAATAAAGATATTAATTCAACAAAATAAACAAATGCCTCGAATAAATAAAATCGAGGCATTTTTGTTATCTTTAACTTTCGAAAAAATCACAACAAAAAATGGAAAGCCAAAATAGTTTAGAAATCAACAACGCCAATATATATTATTATCACCACGAAATAAATCCAGCAAAACCAACACTTATTTTCTTACACGATTCTTTAGGTTCTACGCAACTTTGGAGAGATTTCCCAAAAGAAGTTGCCGAAAAAACGAATTGTAATTTATTTATCTACGATAGAAAAGGTTATGGAAAATCGTCGCCTTTTACTATTGATCGTCGCGAATTAACTTATATGCACGATGAAGCAGATTTTCTAAATGATTTGGTTCAACATTTCAACTTCAAAGACATTATTTTATTTGGACATAGCGATGGCGGATCGATTACATTGCTTTACGCAGCGAAATATCATCAAAATTTAAGAGAAATTGTTGTAGTTGGTTCGCATATTATTGTGGAAGAAATTTCATTGCAAGGAATCAGAGAAGCAAAAATCGCTTACACTGAAACTAATTTGAAAGAACGTTTGACAAAGTATCACGGCGATAAGACGCAGAAGGTTTTCGAAATGTGGACAGAAACTTGGTTACGTCCAGATTTTATTGATTTTGACATTCGCGAAGAATTAAAAAATATCGAATGTCCGACTTTAGTTATTCAAGGAATTGATGATGAATTTGGGAGTTTAGAACAAGTTGATGGAATTATAAATAATGTAAAAGGACGAAAAGAAAGTTTTATCGTTCCTGATGCAAAACATACACCATATAAAGAAAATAGAACGCCGACTTTAGCTAAAACTATTGAGTTTATTTATTCGTTGTAACGAATAAATAAACCTAAAAATCACTATTTTATTCAATTTTTCTTCTTCGTTTTATCCATTTATATACTTCGAACCAAAGTACAGAAAGCATTGCTACAAGCATCGTGATCCCTAATTCATTTAGATTTAATGAAGTCACTTTAAAAAACAAAGAAATTGGTTGTATATATAATATAGCGAAGAGTATTACTAATGTCAAAACTGTCACATAGACCATTAAATTATTTTTATTTCGAAAACTTGACCATAAACTATAATAAAATGAGCGATTGGTTAAACTCAACCAAACATTCGAGAAAATTAACGTTGTAAAAACCATTGCACGTGTTTTCTCTTCATTTCCTCCAAGTTGATAAGTATATTGATATACAAACAACAATCCTAATGTGATTATAATTCCTTGAATAATACTCGTCGAAAGCTCTTTCCAATTCAAGAAAGTTTCGGTCATTGGACGAGGTTTTCTTTTCATCGAATCTTTTTCCAATGGTTCATTTTCATACACAATAGAACATGTTGGTCCCATAACCAATTCTAAGAAAATAACGTGAACTGGCGTAAAAATTTGTGGAAAAGCCCAACCTAAAAATAATGGAAGCGAAACAATTAAAATAATCGGAATATGGATAGAGATAATATATTGAACAGCTTTTTTGAGATTCGTATAAATACGTCTTCCTGCCGCAATTCCAACAACTAATTTACCTAAATCATCATTCGTCAAAATCAATTGTGCAGCTTGTTTCGCTATTTCTGTTCCCTTTTCACCCATTGCCACTCCGATATGAGCCGCTTTCAAGGCTGGTCCATCATTAACGCCATCACCCAACATTGCCACAACATCTCCATCTTCTTTCAACGCTTTTACTACAGCCAATTTCGCTTCGGGAAACATACGCGCAAACAACACTTTATCACGAGCTTCTTTTAATAATTCTTTTTCGGAAAGTTGTGTAATTTCACTTCCTGTAATACTATTTTCTACATGTAAAATTCCAGCTTGTTCAGCAATACTTTTTGTTGTTTCGGCATTATCACCCGTAATCACTTTTACTTTAATTCCCGCATCATAAATCTGTTGAAACACTGTATTAATTCCTTTTTTAGGAGGATCATAAAAAACTACAAATCCTAAAAACTCGAATGGTAAATCTTGTTGAATTTTTGGAAAAATATCCTCTTCAAAATTAGATTTAGCAACACCCAAAAGTCGAAAACCTTTTAATCCAAAATCATCAATGACTTTTTTTAATTGATTTTTTTCTTCCTCTGATAATTTTGAAACATTCAGAATTGCTTCTGGAGCACCTTTGGCTGCGATTATTCGTTGATTTTCATTATTTTTAAAACAATGCGTCATCATGGGAGGTTTCCCAGATAAAGGATATTCGAAAAACATTTGATATTGATTGCGCTCATCAACCTGTGTTTGTTCGTAAACTCGGTGTAACGTTTTTTCCATTGGATCGAATGGAACAGGTTCACTACTCCACATCGCATATTGTATAATCTCAGAAATTTCAACATCATTGAATTGATTTTCATCAAAAACCGTACACATTTTTGCATCATAAATTGCATTCAATTTCATCGAATTTTCGGTAATTGTGCCTGTTTTATCACTACAAATAACAGTTGTGCTTCCTAAAGTTTCGACAACACTACTCTTTTTTACAATAATTCCTTCGCGTAATAATTTCCATGAACCCAATGCCATAAATGTAGTAAATGCAACTGGTATTTCTTCGGGTAAAATAGACATTGCCAAAGTCAAACCGTTTAATAAACTACTTACAATGTCATTTGTTTGAAAATAATTGAATCCGCAAACCATTGCAAAAACAATAATTCCAATGATTGCCATTCCTTTCACAAATTTTTCTATCTGCAATTGCAAAGGCGATTTTTCTTCTTTTATAGATAAAATTGACATTCCTATTTTTCCCAACTTCGTTTCTGCTCCAATGGCTGTCACTTCAAAAATAGCCAAACCAGAAACTGTCAAAGTTCCACTGTAAATTTCTGAATGATCTATATCTTTAAAAACTGACATACTTTCGCCTGTTAAAGCAGATTCATTCACCGAAAAATCATTGCTATGAACAATATTTCCATCAGCATTAATCATCTTTCCTTCTTCCGTCACACACAAATCACCAATTGTAATTTCGTGTGTTGGAATCTCAACTAATTGTCCATTACGAATAACTGAACTCAAAGGTTCGTTCAACTTTTCTAACTCTTGCAGAGCTTTTTGATTACGAGAATCTTGGTAAAATGAAATTCCTGTCACAGCAACAATAGCCACAAACATAAATGCAGCTTCACCCGAATCACCAACCAACACATAAATAATTGATACAGCAATCAAAATTAGCGTCATTGGTTCTTTTATAATATCAAATAATAAACTATACCAAGCAGAATTCTGTTCACCCTTTATTGTATTATCTCCGTATTGTTGTTGAGCTTTTTTGACTTCAGAATCAGATAATCCTTTTAAATTTTCAGGAATTTTTATAGACATTATTTCAATCGATTAGTGTTTACTAAAGTTACAGCTAAATCCAATTAAAAAATAGTTTAATACTTGATTATATCCTATTTAGATTTGATTTCAATTAAAACAAAAAAATCATTTCTTTCGAAATGATTTTTGCTCTATTATTAAGGAATTAATTTTCGAATGCATCGCAGTTTATGCGAATATTTTTGAGAATCGGTATTGAAAATTCCATTTGTATCGATTGGATCAATTCTAACTTTTCCGTGTGCGTGCAAAATTTTTCCATTGCCACACATAATTCCGACATGAATAATTAGACCTTCTGCATTATCAAAAAAAGCTAAATCACCTGGTTCTGCTTCTTCTACAAAACTCAAAACTTCACCCATTTCCGCTTGTTGATAAGCATCTCTTGGAATTTTATAGCCACCTATTTTGTACACTTGTTGCGTTAAACCAGAACAATCAATACCGAACGAAGATTTTCCTCCCCACAAATAAGGTACATTTAGATAGGCTTTTGCAATTTCTACCAATTGATCTTTTGATTTTTTACCAGACGTATATACCCCAAAATATTCAAAACATTTTGGACCAATTTTGATTTTACTTTCATTCAAAGTACGAACCTCAGCTCCAATTGTCAACGTCATTGGCAAGCCATTTTCCATCGCATGATTATACGGATTAATTGCAAATTTCTCGATCGAATCTTTATTATATTCTTCTTCCGAAATTTCTACAATTTGTTTTGGATCTAGCCAACCTTCGTAACCATCAAAAGCTAACTGAACTTTAGTCCATTTTTCTAATTCTTCTAAAATAATCAACTTTTCTCCAAACAAAACCTGACTCACCATTTCTGATGAATCTCTTGCTTCGTAGCGCAATGGCGCAACACTTACTTGACAAATGGCGTACTTCATTATTTTTTTCGAATTAACGTAATTCCGTCACGAATTGGTAAAATTATCGACTCTACTCGTTTGTCTTTCGTTACCATTTCATTAAATTCTTTCAAAATTTTTGTCGAAGGATCTTTTTTATCTTCCTCTTCCATCATTACTTTTCCGTACCACAAAACATTGTCAACTAACATGGTTCCTCCTGGACGTAAAAGTTCTAAAACTTTTTCAAAATAATAAGGATAACTCTCTTTATCAGCATCAATAAAAGCTAAATCTACAGAATTTTTCTCGATAGTTTCTAATTCTTCGCGTGCATCATTGATTCTAAAATCAATTTTTGAAGCAAATTCAGATTCATCAAAATATTTTCTGCACAAATATTCCAATTCATCATTTTTATCCATCGTAATGATTTTTCCATCAGCAATCAAACCTTCTGCCAAACACAATGTTGCGTAACCTGTAAAAGTTCCTAACTCTAAAATAGTTTTTGGGGCTAAAATCTTTGACAAAATACTTAACAAACGACCTTGATATTCTCCCGAAATCATGTGTGGCTGCGTTGTACATTGATAAGTTTCAACACGTAAACGGCTCAAGATTTCAGGTTCTTGATCCACATGATGATCTAAATACGATTCTAAAACTGGTGAAATTTTTATCATACCTTTAAAAAGTCAACAAAATTACAAAAAATGCATTGAATATCGGCTATATAAAGGAAATTTAGAAGAGAAAATTTATCCAAAATAATCAAACCAAAAAAGCATTACTTTTTGGGTAATGCTTTTTGTTTTGAAAATTATTTTGATAAGCTTAGACTAAATCTTAACCTCAGCCTTACTTTAAACTTTTCCTTTCTGAATAACAGTTACAACATCTGGATCTAATAATGTTGATGTATCGCCAAAATCAGTTTCGTTGCTTGCTATTTTTCTTAAAATACGACGCATAATTTTTCCGCTTCGCGTTTTTGGTAAACCTGAAACAAACTGTATTTTATCTGGCTTTGCAATTGCTCCAATTAATTTAGAAACTCCATTTTTTATTTCTGCTTCAAGTTCTGGTGAACCTTGTACTCCATCTTGCAAAATCACATAAGCATACAATGCATTTCCTTTGATATCATGAGGATAACCAACAACCGCGCTTTCTGCTACAGCTTCGTGTTCATTTATCGCATTTTCTATTGGTGCAGTTCCTAAATTGTGTCCAGAAACAATCACTACATCATCTACACGTCCTGTAATTCGATAATTTTCCATTACATCACGATACGCTCCATCTCCTGTAAAATAATATCCCGGAAATGTTGAAAAATAGGTTTCTACATAGCGTTTATGATTACCATAAATAGTACGAGCCATAGATGGCCAAGGAAATTTAATTGCTAAACGTCCTTCTGCTTTTTCATTTACTGCTTCTACTTCTTTTCCATGTTCATCCATTAAAACTGGCTGAATTCCTGGAAGCGGTAATGTTGCAAACGTTGGACGAAGCGGCGTAATTCCTGCTAATGGCGAAATCAAAATAGATCCCGTTTCTGTTTGCCACCATGTATCTACAATTGGACAATTTCCTTTTCCAATATAATCATTAAACCAGTGCCAAGCTTCCTCGTTAATTGGTTCACCAACTGATCCTAAAACTTTAAGACTTGATAAATCATATTTCTCGACATAATCTAAGGATTCACGAGCTAACGAACGAATTGCTGTTGGAGCTGTATAGAAATGTGTCACTTTTAATTTTTCGACAATTTCCCAAAAACGTCCAAAATCAGGAAAACTTGGAATTCCTTCGAACATTACTGAAGTTGCTCCACAAGCCAAAGGTCCATAAATAATGTAACTATGTCCTGTAATCCAACCGATATCTGCTGTACACCAATAAATATCGTTGTGCTCCATTTGAAAAATATTATCGAACGAATAAGCCGTTTCCACCATATATCCACCACATGTATGCACCATTCCTTTTGGTTTTCCTGTAGAACCAGAAGTATACAAAATAAACAAAGGATCTTCGGCATCCATAATTTCCGCAGGACAATTATCGTCTACCTTATGCATTTCATCAATCCAAAATTTATCACGTCCACCAACCATAGAAGTAGGCTCGATAGCACGTCGATAAACAATACACGACTGAATAGAAGCACAATCTTTTAAGGCTTCATCACAAATTGCTTTTAAGTTAATTGATTTCGTTCCACGAAAAACTTCGTTTGCTGTCACCAAAACCTTACATTGCGCATCGTTGATACGAGAGGCAATTGCAGCAGAAGAAAATCCTGCAAAAACAATAGAATGTACCGCGCCAATACGAGCACAAGCTAACATCGCGATGGCTAATTCTGGAATCATTGGCATATAAATACACACACGATCTCCTTTTTGTACGCCATTATTTTTTAAGACATTCGCAAATTGGCAAACTTTTGAATGCAATTGACGATATGTAATAATTCTAGATTCCTCTAAAGGATTATTTGGTTCCCAAATTAAAGCTGTTTTGTTTCCATTTTTTTCCAAATGACGATCCAAAACATTTTCGGTAATATTTAGTTGTCCACCTTGAAACCATTTAAAATCTGCTTGTTCAAAATTATATTCAAGTGTTTTGTCCCATTTCTTTTGCCAAACGAAGTTTCCAGCAATTTTATCCCAAAATTTTTCAGGCTCCTCGACACTTTTTTTATACGCTTTCTTATATTCAGAAAACGAATTGATTCTAAAATTGTTAATCATTTTAATTTTAATTGTGGTTTTGAATACTAAATATAAAAAAAGCGAATCAATTTATCAAATTAACTCGCTTATATTTTACAAATGAATAAAAACTATTCTATTCCTTTATACGGACTTGCATTGTAATATGCTAAAGCAGTTGGTAAGGCTTCCTTTATTTTAGCCATACGCGTCGCATCCGAAGGGTGAGTACTCAAGAATTCTGAAACTCCTGCATTTCCACTTTTCGCCGCCATACGTTCCCAAAAAGGAATTGCTTGAGAAGGATCATTACCCGCCATCGCCATTAAATACAATCCTGTAACATCAGCATCTAATTCCATTTTACGAGAATAGTTTAGTAAACCAACTTGTGCACCTACAGGATATAATTGTTCAAAAACTTTTGCATATTCTGCATTTCCAATCGATCCACCTACAATTTGTCCTAAACCTTGTGCTGCCATTTGCTGAGAAACTTGCTCCGCACTATGACCAGCCAAAGCGTGACCAATTTCATGACCTAAAACAACGGCCAATCCCGTTGCATCTTTGGTAACAGGCAAAATACCTGAATAAACTGCAACTTTACCTCCAGGCATACACCACGCATTTACTTCGTTTGCATTCAACAACGTAAATTGCCATTGATAACCTTGTAATTGAGAAGATATTCCTTTTTCTTGATAATATTTTTCAGCGGCATATTTTAAACGTTCCCCTACTGTTTGCACCATTTTAGCATCGGCAGTACCAGTAATCACTTTACCTTGTTTAAGAACTTGAGAATACTGATTGTAGGCTGTAGGAAATAAATCTGCGTTTGATACTAATGACAATGATTTACGTCCTGTAACTGGGTTTGTAGCACAAGAAGCTAAGACTAAAGCTCCTGCAACGGTTAAAATTATTTTTTTCATATTTTTAAGTTTATTTACCGAGTTTCTTTTTTATTTCATTCAATTTCATCAATGCTTCAACAGGTGTTAACGTATTGATATCTGTGTTCAGAATTTCTTCACGAATCGATTCTAAAATAGGATCATCTAACTGAAAGAAACTTAATTGCATATTATCTTGCGTTATTTTCTCCGTTTTATTCGAGATTCCTTCATCTGTTTTCGTCGCTTCCAAAACTTTCAACACATCATTTGCCCTGTCCACCACTCGCTTTGGCATCCCAGCCATTTTAGCAACATGTATACCAAAACTGTGCTCACTTCCTCCTGGAACTAATTTTCTCAAAAATAATATTGTATCTTTTGTTTCTTTGATACTTACATTAAAATTTTTGATGCGTTCCATTGATTTTGACATTTCATTCAATTCATGATAATGTGTAGCAAACAATGTTTTTGGTTTCAAGGCACTCTGATGTAGAAATTCTGCAATTGCCCAGGCAATTGAAATTCCATCATACGTTGAAGTCCCTCGACCAATTTCATCCAATAAAATCAAACTTCGTTCCGAAATATTATTTAGAATACTTGCTGTCTCATTCATTTCGACCATAAATGTCGATTCCCCTGAAGAAATGTTGTCTGAAGCACCAACTCGAGTAAAAACTTTGTCAATAATTCCTAATTCGGCTGCTTGAGCTGGAACAAAACTTCCCATTTGCGCCATCAAAACAATCAAAGCAGTTTGACGTAAAAGTGCCGATTTACCAGACATATTTGGTCCCGTAATCATAATAATTTGCTGATGATCCGAATTTAACTCAACATTATTCGACACATATTGTTCACCAATTGGTAATTGTTGCTCAATCACAGCATGACGACCTTCTTTTATATTTAGTTCAAAACCATCATTAAGAGAAGGTTTTGTGTAAATATTTTTCTCTGCTATTTCTGCAAAAGTTGACAAAACATCCAAAAATGCAATTGCTTTTGCTGTTTGTTGAATCGGTAAAAGTTTAGTGATAATTTCTTGTAACAATTCAATAAATAATTGATTTTCTATTGCAAGAATTTTTTCTTCTGCTCCAAGAATCTGCGTTTCGTACTCTTTTAATTCTTCAGTAATATAACGCTCTGCATTCACCAAAGTTTGTTTACGAATCCATTCTTCTGGCACTTTATCTTTGTGTGTATTTCGAACTTCGATATAATAACCAAACACATTATTGAATGCAATTTTCAAGGACGAAATTCCAGTTCGCTCTGTTTCACGTTGACACATTTGATCCAAATAATCTTTCCCAGAAAACTGAATCTTTCTCAATCGATCTAACTCATCAGAAACACCCTCTCTAATCACATTTCCTTTTACAATTTGATGTGGTGGTTCATCAGAAAGTGTATCAAAAATCTTTTGCGTTAAATCATCAATTGGTTCGATTCGAGAAAATAAGTCTGCAACTTCTTTGATATTTGATTGTTCAGCAACTTCTTTTATTTCTTCCGAAATTTTCAAACTTTGTGCTAATTGTTGCAATTGACGAGGTGTAATTTTACCTGTCGAAACTTTTCCAGCCAAACGTTCTAAATCGGTTAACTGACCTAATTTTTCTCGCAAATCGTAACGTAAATCTCCAAATTTGTAGAAGTATTCGACAATATTTTGACGACGTTGAATTGATTTCAAATCTTTCAATACCATCACCATCCAACGATTCAATAAACGAGCACCCATCGGAGTTTTGGTATCATCTAAAACATTTAATAACGTAACACCTTTTGGGTGTGGAGAATAAACCAATTCGAGATTGCGAATCGTAAATGGATCCATCCACACAAAACTATCTTGATTAAGACGCTGAATAGATGTTAGATGCTGAATTTCGAAATGATGCGTATCATCCAAATAAGCTAAAATAGCACCAGCAGAGATAATTCCATCTTTTAAATCTTCGATTCCAAAACCTTTTAAATTCTTTGTTTTGAAAAGATTGGTTAATTTATCAATTGCAAAATCATATTGAAAAGCCCAATCATCCAACAAAAATTTACTTTTGACATCAGAAAAATTATATTTAACACGTTTTTGGTAAATCACTTCACTTGGTCGAAACGATTGAATAATCTTTGCCACTTGATCTTCATGTCCTTCAGAAACTAAAAATTCTCCCGTCGAAACATCTAACAACGCAATTCCAAAAGCTTTATCACCTTGATGAACAGCCATCAAAAAGTTATTCGATTTCGACGATAAAACCTCATCTTGCAACGCAACACCAGGCGTCACCAATTCTGTAACACCACGTTTTACGATACCTTTTACCATTTTTGGATCTTCGAGCTGATCGCAAATTGCAACACGCAAACCAGCTTTCACCAATTTCGGTAAATAAGTATTCAAACTATGATGAGGAAACCCTGCCAAAGCACTATTATCAGAACCATTGGCGCGTTTTGTTAAAACTATATCTAAAATGCGAGAAGCTCGCACAGCATCTTCTCCAAATGTTTCGTAAAAATCTCCCACACGGAACAACAACATCGCATCAGGATATTTCGCCTTGATGGTGTTATATTGTTTCATTAGAGGAGTTTCCTTATTCTTTACTACTTTTGTCAAATTATTATAAATTTTGAACAGCTAAGTTAGTTAAAAACGAAGTGATGAGAAAACTAAAATTAGACGAATTAGGTCGCGTTTCTGCGGAAGAATATAAAGCTATTGAAAAACACCCGATTGTTGTGGTGTTGGATAATGTGAGAAGTATGCACAATGTTGGTGCAGTTTTTAGAACTTCGGATGCATTTTTAATTGATAAAATTTATTTGTGTGGAATTACAGCAACTCCACCTCATAAAGAAATTCATAAAACGGCCATTGGTGCAGAAAATTCTGTTGATTGGGAATATGTGAAAGATTCGAATGAATTGGTTGCTAAATTAAAAGAAGATGGTTATCAAATTGTAACGATTGAACAAACGGAAGGTTCTGTTTTGTTGAATGAATTTGAAGTTGACCAATCTCAGAAATATGCTATTGTAATGGGAAATGAAGTAGATGGTGTTCAACAATCAATTATAAACCAATGTGATACATGTATCGAAATTCCACAATCTGGAACTAAACATTCATTAAATGTTTCGGTTTGTACAGGAATTATTTTATGGAAATGGTATGAAGGTTTTATGAAATAACGGAAAGCGGTAAGCAAAATAAAAAAGACTCAAATCATATGATTTGAGTCTTTTTTATTGTTTAAAAATTCACTGAAACATTAATCCATTCTGGATCAAAATCGGCGTTATATTTTTTGTAGAAATTAATTGCAGGTTCGTTCCAATCCAACACTTGCCAAACCATTCCGTGGTAATCATTTGCTTTTCCATAAACAATTAATTCATCCAATAATAATTTACCAATTCCAGAACCGCGCATTTTTTCGGTTACGATCAAATCCTCCAAATATAATCTGCGTCCTTTCCAAGTCGAATAGCGATCGTAATGCAACGCAATTCCTTCTACATTTCCGTCCACTTCTGCAACCAAAGAACCCCAAACAGGTTTATCTCCAAACCCGCATTCTTCCATTTCTTCTAAGGTTACCGTTACTTCGTCTGGTGCTTTTTCGTATAAAGCTAATTCGTGAATTAACTCTAAAATTCGAGGACAATCTTCTTTTCTTGCTTCTCGTATTGTTACATTTTTCATTATTGTGTGATGTTATTTAGTTATTCGTTATTCGAAACTAGAAATTAGTTATCTGGTTTACGAAACGTAGAATTCATTACTTTTTGTTATTCTGAATATAGCTTCAGCGAAATGAAGAATCTATAGATTCCTCCATTCGTCGGAATAACAAATTCGCTAATTT
Source organism: Empedobacter sp. UBA3239 (assembly GCF_002362875.1). NCBI lineage: Bacteria > Pseudomonadati > Bacteroidota > Flavobacteriia > Flavobacteriales > Weeksellaceae > Empedobacter > Empedobacter sp. UBA3239. The sequence goes on from NZ_DEVJ01000049.1 coordinate 32,331, forward strand.
TTGATGAGATACTGAAACGAGTTCAGCATGACAATTTCTAACTTCATACTTAAATCGTCATTCCAATTTCGATTCCTTTGATACGACGATATAATTCTGTTGCGTAATTATCAGTCATTCCCGAAACATAATCCAAAATTCCCATTACCTTTTGATACTTTGTTCCTTTCTCATATAAAAACTGAGCAGGAACTAAACGCAAGGCTTTTTTCTCAAACGTTTTGCGTTCTTTTTCGTCTTTTAAAATTGGAGGAATAAATTGCGAAAGCAATTCTGACATTACATTATAACCTGCATTTTCAATTTCGAGAACAGAACGATGATTATAAATATTTTCAATCGAAAAACGTTGAATTTCGTCTAAAACTCGTTTCGTTACTTGTTCCGTTTCATTTTTAATCACATCTAATAACGCCGTTTTAAATTCTCCTTTTACAATTTGATCAAAATTATATTGATAAACTTCAACCGATTTTTGCGTCAGTAAATTAATTGATTTGGCACGTAAATAGGCTATTCGATCATTTTTATCTGAAATTGATTTTAATGTATTTTTTGTTTTATCAATTTGAGATGGATCTAAAGATTCTACTAAATTCAAGAATAATTTTCGGCATTTATCATGATCAATAATTCCTAAACGTTGCGAATCTTCAACGTCGATAATCGAATAACAAATATCGTCAGCTGCCTCTACCAACCACACAAACGGATGTCGCTTGTAAATAATTGGTGAATCTTGTTCCAAAATCATATTCGTTTTTTCAGCAATTGTTCGGAAAGCTTCCTTTTGCGCCTGAAAAAATCCAAATTTCTTGCGATGCAATTGACTTTTATCTTTTGCAACCGATTCACATGGATATTTTGCAATCGCAGCCAATGTTGAATACGTCAAACGTAAACCACCTTCCGATTTTCCGTTTTGTTGTTGCGTTAAAATTCGAATTGCATTTGCGTTTCCTTCAAAATTGATTAAATCAGCCCATTCTGCTTCAGTAAAATATTGTTTCAAATCAGCTTCATGACGATCAAAATAAGAAGCTATCGCATCTTCACCAGAATGTCCAAAAGCTGGATTTCCGATATCGTGGCATAAACATGCCGCTGAAATCACATCGTGAATACTATACTTATAAAACTCCTGCGACTCCTTTGTTAATTTATAATTTTCGGAAATAAACTTTCCAACCAAATTTCCCATCGAACGCCCAACAGATGAAACTTCTAACGAATGCGTCAATCGATTGTGGACAAAAACACTTCCTGGCAAAGGAAAAACTTGTGTTTTGTTTTGCAAACGACGAAAGGCAGACGAAAAAATAATACGATCATAATCGCGCTGATATTCCGATCTCGCATCCGACGTATCGTTTGTATTGCTGCGTTGATTGGTGTAAATATGATTGAGAAGTTCCATAAACTGATTTAGAAAACGAATTTAACGAATAATGTTCAGTCATAAAAAAATCCGAACGGTTTCGTTCGGATTTTTGGGTTTATTCGTGAAATTTTAAAAGATTTTTCATTCTTTCTGTAATATATTCATCTTGAAGAAAATTTGCTTCATTAAAGTTTAAATCAAACTTATATTGAACAGCTAACTCTTTTAGAATTTCAATTTCAGCTTTTATCTCTCCTTCAAACCAGTTGTCCCAAGCAAACAAAATTATTTTTTCATTTTTAGCTAATTTGTAAAAGTCGAAATCAATTGATTTATCAAAAATTTCATCATCATATTCACAAATAATTTTCCATTTATCTTTTACTAATTCATTAATAATTAAATAAAAAATATCAGTTTCAATATTTGTGACAATTTTAAAATTCCTTAATCAAAATAGTATTTCTACCAACTACCAGAAGCACCTCCACCTCCGAAGCTTCCGCCTCCGAAGCCTCCAAAGCCTCCGCCGCTAGATGATCCACCCCAAGAACTTCCTCCTGAGCCGAAACCTCCGCCACCGAAAACAGAACTTCCTGTGTTCATAATGATAATATCATCTAACAAACTTCTTCGTCTGCCACCATTTCCGCCATTATTACCACCTTTACCTTTCGATATAATAATAAAAATAAAGATGAAAAAACCGATTGCAAATATAAGAGCAACCCAATCCATTTCTGGTTCTTGCGATTTTGGTTTGTCTTGCTTATACTTTCCTGCAAAAGCTTGAAAAATAGAATTGACTCCAGCATTTATTCCGCCAACGTAATCGCCTTGTTTAAAATACGGAATAATAACATTGTCAATAATCGATTTGTTGACACTTGGTGGTAGATAAATTTGAGCTCCATAACCTGTTCTAATCGTAATCTTACGATCTTGTTCACTTAAAACAATTACAACTCCATTATCTTTTCCTTGTGTACCAACTTTCCATTTTTCACCAATATCATTTGCAAACATTTCTAATGGATAACCATCTAGAGACTTCACTGTTAATACCAAAATTTGAGTAGATGTTGAATCATCATAGGCTACTAATTTTCGTTCTAATTCATCCAATTGCATTGCATCAAAAACATGTGCATAATCTTGCACAAGTTTTTTGGGTGGATGCTTGATATTAACCAATTCTTTAGGCGTTTGCCCAAAAACGGTTAAAATAGTTAGAAAAAAAGTTAGAAAAAAGTATTTAACTGTAGCTAATTTCATCTGGTAATTCGTTTGTATCATCCTCTTGATAAGGAAAATATTTTTTAAGTGCTTTGCCTGTTTTTTTTATTCCTTCACAAAGCCCTTTTACATAATGTTCTTTTTTGAAATGCTTGATGACCTCTTCTTTTATATCATCCCAAAAATCATCTGGTGTCACTTGATCAATTCCTTTATCACCAATAATTGTAAAGTTATGATCGGTTGGTGAAACATGAAACAACACACCATTTCTATCTTTGGTTTTGTGCATTTCTAATCGTTCAAACACCTCTAAAGCTTTATCAAAATGATTGGGAGAAGATTCGAATTCAATATGAACTCGAATTTCCCCACTTGTATATTTCTCCGCTTTTTGGATGGCTTCGATTATTTTTTTTTCATCTTTTGAGGAAAGAAATTTATGTTTCTTATTTCCCATAATGATTAGAATTCTACTTTAGGAGCATTTTCAGATCCTGCAGCAGCTTTGAAATAACCTTTTTTCGTAGCACCTGTAAAACCAGCGATTAAGCTGTTAGGGAAAGTTATAATCATGTTATTGAATTTCTCTGCAGCATCGTTGTATTTTTTTCTCTCAAATAAAACTTCTTGCTCGATAGAAGATAATTCTGCTTGTAAAGAAGTAAAGTTTTGATTGAATTTAATATCCGGATATTTTTCAACAGAAACCAATAAACGGCTTAATGTAGATCCTAATTGATCTTGAGCTTGTTGAAATTTCGCAATATTTTCTTGAGTTAATTGAGAAGCATCATCAATTTTGATTTGATTAGATGTTGCTTTTGCACGTGCATCAATTACAGCTGTTAACGTTTCTTTTTCCATATTCGCAGCACCTTTTACCGTGTTCACTAAATTTGGAACTAAATCTGAACGTTTTTGATATGTATTTTCTACATTCGACCATTGTTTTTGTACACCTTGGTCTGTTGTTTTAATCGTATTCGAAACTCCAATTCCCCAGAAAACGATTCCTGCAAGAACTAAAAGAATCACTCCGCCAATAAGACATCCTTTGTTTTTCATAGTATTTTTAATTTATTATTACGTAAAAATAGTGTTTTTTAAACAATTTTTTATCAAAAATAAAACCGAGCTTATTTCTAAACTCGGCTTTAATATTTTTTGGATTTTAAACGTTTAATTTAATAATGTTTTTGCCCAACTTTCTTCAATCGGTAATAACCAATTTTGCTTAAAATCATTCAAAGAAGAAATTCCATTATTGAAAACTTTTACATTTTTGATTTCTCCTTCTTTTACTTTTTGTTTGAATATTGGTAATTTTTCAATAAAAACTTCTTGCTCATTTTCATACGAAACTAACATTCTGTTTAATAAATCAAACGAATAATCTGCATCAATTTCGCGTACGATTTTCGTTAATTTATCGATAGAACAACCACTTGCTGTCGCTTGATTTTCGTCTACACCAACTACAATAAATTGATCGTAAGGTAAATCAAAATCAGCTAAAAGTTCAGCGCCATGCGCATTCCAATCTGCTATAAAAGTATTTAGTTTAGCTGTAATAGCTTGCTTTTCTTCTGTTGAGAATTTACGATTGGCTTGAAAAATCCAAATTCTTGAATCGTCTGCTAAATTCATTTTCTCTTTGTTTAAAATTTGTGTTTCAAAGATACGGAAATTTTGAGTAGTGAGTAATGAGTTGTAAGTTTTGAGTTAAAATGAAAAAGCCATCTCAATGAGATGGCTTTTATCAGTATTATTTTTTAAAAATTTGATTATAAATCTTTCGCTTCCATAATCAATTCAGCTAAGTCTTTTACCATAACCGTTGATTCTTTTTCGAAGTGTTTTACCCCGTCAGTCATCATTGTATTACAAAATGGACAACCTGTTGCGATAATGTGTGGCTCTTTCTCTAAAGCCTCTTCTGTACGTTCTACATTGATGTCTTTGTTTCCTTTTTCCGGTTCTTTGAACATCTGCGCTCCACCGGCACCACAACATAATCCACGTGTTTTGCAACGTTTCATTTCGACTAATTCGGCATCTAATTTTTCGATTAATTCACGAGGCGCTTCATACACATCGTTACCGCGACCTAAATAACAAGGATCGTGGAAAGTTATTCGTCTTCCTTTGAATGTTTCAGAACCTTCTAATTTCAATTTACCTTCGTTAATTAACTGTTGTAAATATTGAGAATGATGCAAAACTTCATACTCTCCACCTAAACTTGGATATTCATTTTTCAACGTATTGAAACAATGTGGACAAGTTGTAACGATTTTTTTCACTTCGTAAGCATTCAGAACTTCAATATTCATCATAGCTTGCATTTGGAAAACAAATTCGTTACCAGCACGCTTTGCAGGATCACCTGTACACGATTCTTCTGTTCCTAAAACGGCGAATTCTACGCCAATATTATTTAAAATTTTAACGAATGCTCGTGTTATTTTTTTTGCTCTGTCATCAAAACTTCCGGCGCAACCAACCCAAAACAAAACTTCTGGTTGTTTGCCTTCGGCCATATATTGAGCCATTGTTTTAACTGTAATATTTGACATATTTTTTTGTAGTCTTTGTGTTATTTGAATGGATTTGGTTTAATGTTTTCCATCATCAAAAACTTGAATCGAAACATTTCTTTCAACCAAATCTGTAAATTTACCATTGTATCGTGTCGCTTTTACTAAATGGTTGTCAACCCAATGATAATTTCCTCCACGAGGTTTTCCCATTAAAAGTCCATGGTATTTGAAACCATGTTTTTTCAACCAAATTTCTGTGTACTCACGATGTTCTTCTGTACGTGATGTAAAAAATGTGATAATATGTCCTTCGTCGTACCATTTGTTTAACGTTTCTAAAGCATCTGGATATAATTCTGCTGTTAGCATACGTTCTGGTTCTTCGTTTGGAATATCATCGCAAATTGTTCCATCAATGTCAATTAAATAATTTTTAACATTTTCTGGTAAAATAGGACTTACTCTTTCTCCGTTTTCAATTTTTTCCTCTAAGAAATTTTCCATGTGTGTTGTGTTTGTGTGTTATGTACAAAAATTAATAGTTCTTTGAGAATGAGTAATTGTATTTTACAATTTTAATCGTTTGCCCAATTCAATCTATCCGCATTGTTAAATTGCCAAGGAGCTCCATTGTTTTCGACATTTGTCATCATCATGTTCAACTCGTTTGGTGCAGCAGATTGTTCCATTACCAAATAACGACGTAAATCAACAATAATTGATAAAGGATCGATATTTACTGGACAAGCTTGTGTACATGCATTACAAGATGTACATGCCCATAATTCTTCTGGTGTAATATAATCGTTAACAAGCATTTTACCATCATCAACAAACTTACCATTTGTATCGATATTTTTGCTTACTTCTTCTAAACGATCTCGTGTATCCATCATAATTTTACGTGGAGATAATTTTTTTCCTGTCAAATTTGCTGGACATTCAGATGTACAACGTCCACATTCTGTACATGTGTAGGCATTAAGCAATTGTACTCGATTTAAATCAAAAATATCTTTTGCTCCAAATGTTTCTGGTTCCCCCTGTGGTTCAGCAGGAGCTGCGTAAGGATCTGCATTTGGATCCATCATCATTTTTACCTCATCTGTTACAGATTGTAAATTATTGAATTCTCCTTTTGGTTCTAACTTAGAAAACCATGTGTTTGGAAAAGCCAAAATGATGTGTAAATGTTTTGAATAATATAAATAATTTAAGAAAAAGAAAATTCCGATGATGTGAAACCACCACGCTGCTCTTTCTATAATTGTAATAAATGTGATGTCGTTGAATTGACTAATAATTGGTGCTGTTAACCAAGAAGAAATTGGAAAAGATCCTGTTTCGATATAATGAGGTGCACCCATTTTTTGTAACACTTGATCTGCACCATTCATTGTAAATAAAGCCAACATAAATGCAACCTCCATAATTAGGATATAATTTGCATCGTCTTTTGCCCAGCCTTTCATTTCTGGTTTCCAGAAACGCCCAACTTTTACAAAGTTTCTTCTACAGAAGAAAATGATACACGAAACCATCACCAAAAAGGCTAAAATTTCGAAAAACCCAATCATTCCGTTATAGAAACCTCCTAAGAAACTTAGAATACGGTGTGTTCCGAATACACCATCGATGATAATTTCTAATACTTCGATATTGATTAAAACAAATCCTACATAAACAAAGATATGCAGAATACCAGCAAGAGGACGAACAATCATTTTACCTTGTCCTAAAGCCACACGAGCCATCGTTTTCCACCTTTCCGCAGGATGATCGAAACGATCGATTTCTTTCCCTAATTTGATGTTACGTATAAGTTTCTTTACGTTTTGCGCAAAGAACCAAATACTTCCTATCATAATTAGAAGAAAGATTACATTTGGAATGTACTTCATCATTTTTTATTAGTCTTTTTATGAGTTTTGAGTATTTAATTTTAGTTTTGATCTTATGGCTGAACTGGTTGCTTTTTACCAAAAACAGAAATATTAACATAACGACTTGGGTTTTTCTTTAAGTCAGTTACGAATTCATTCATATTTTTGATTGTTGCTTCAAGCTCGTTAGCAAGTGTTTCGTCTTTTGCTAATTTTCCTAAAGAACCTTTTCCATTGTTCATATCTTCTAACAATTTATTTAAGTTTTTAGATGCATTTTCGAAATTCTTAATCACTTGATCCAATTCTAACGCGTTTAATTTATCCGCAGTTTTTCCAAATTTGTCAACTGTAGCTTTTGCAGAAGCCATTGTAGCACTTGCATTGTTAAGCGTTGTGTTCAATGTCTTTTCGTTTGTTTTGATCAAATTATTTGCACTATTTGATGTTGCAGTCAACGATTGCGCTGTTTTGTCGAACGAATCAATTGTATGATTCAAATTTCTCAACATTGCTTTAATATCTTGTTGAGTTGACGGATCCAAAACATTATTTACACTTCCTAATGTTTGATTAAAACTTAATAAAACACTATCTAATTTTGCTTGTGTTGGCGTTAATTGTTTTGTCAAACCATCTAACATTCCACCTGCAATACGACCTTGTAAATAATCACCATCTTTTGCTACATCTGGTCCATAGTCTAATAAAAGTCTAACTTCTGGTCCAGACATAATTCCTGGTTCGTAAATTTCTGCAATTGTTTTTTTTGAAAATTGAATATCTTTTTCGACAGAAATCACGACTTCAAAATAGATAGGTTTTGCAGTATCTATAATTTTAATTTCTTTCACCTGACCAACTCTCAAACCGTTTACAGAAACAGGTTTAGAAGGAGCTAATCCGCTTACATTTTCGTATTTCACTGTAAACAAACGTCCTGATGAAAAAATATTTTGACCTTTTAAGAAATTGAATAGCATGAAAAAACCTACTAAGGTTAAGATGGTAACAACTCCTATTTTTAATTCTTTAGATAACTTCACTTGTTATGATTTTATGCAAAAATAAAATTTAATTTGTAAAGAAACATTTTATATTACGTTTACATTGGTTCTTCACCATTAAATGTAACGATAAAGGCGTTTCTAAAACCTTTGTCTTGTACTTGTTTCAATGTTTTTTGAGCAGATTCCATTGTTTTATCAGAGCCATAATAATATTTCTGAAGTCCACCTTCTTTTACTCGCAACACATTTGTCAATCCATTAAATTTTTCGTCTTTGTCTTTATATTTTTTATTTGATGTCATAAACTGAACACGATAATTTTTACCACCTTCTAATTTTTTATTCGTTTCAAATTCTACAATTTTTGCACCAGAAAATCCTTTACGTTTTACCGTTTGCAACAAATCATTTGCACGAGATTGTAAATCTGTTTCTCCGTAATAATACACGTAATTATCACCTTCCTGAATTACATCTAAATCTGTTAAACCTCTTAATTGCGGTGAAGTTGAAGAAAATTTCATTTTAGACTCCATTACCCTTACCTTCAATTTTTTTCCTTCTACAGGTTTTTCAACTTTTTTAACTGGTTTAGGTTTTTCGTCCTCGTCCTCTACTCCACTTCTACGATCGTATTCTTTTTTGAATTGTTTGAATGCTTCATAAATTGTTTTAGTCGATTTTTCTTTTCCTTCATCAGATGCTAAAAAAGTTCCTTCGTCATAATTCGAAATAAATCCTAACTCAACCAAAACAGATGGGGAAGCATTTCCTCTCAACACGTGAAAGTTTGCTTGTTTAACACCTCTACTTTTTCTGAAATCACGATTCACAAAACCTTTTTCTACCAAATCTGCAAAACGAATAGATTGTTCTTTGTAAGCTGCATTCATAATCTCGAAAGCGATAACCGCTTCTGGATTATTTGGATTAAATTTTTCGTAACGTTCTTGATCTTTCTCTAAAAACACAACCGAGTTTTCACGTTTAGAAACCTCATCTGTTTCATTAGATCGCTTCAATCCCATTACAAATGTTTCTGTTCCCGTTGCACTTTTGTTATCAGCCGAATTACAGTGAATCGAGACAAATAAATTCGCATGATTATCATTTGAAATTCGTGTACGTTCCCATAATTCTAAAAAAATATCTGTGTCACGTGTTAAAACAACTTTAACATCTTTGTGATTTTTCTTAATTAATTCCGCCAATCTTTTCGAAACATCTAACGTAATATTCTTTTCATAATCAGCGACTCCCCTTGCTCCAGCATCATGTCCACCATGACCAGCATCAATAACAATTACAAAATTTTGCTTTTTTTGTGCAAATGAAAATGTAGAAAATACCATCATCATCGCAAAAAATAAATACTTTTGTATGTTAATCATTTTTAAACTCATACTATAGGTTTGTTTTTTTGATTAATTTTGACGCAATTTATAAAAAATAAGTTTTTCAATTTGTTTACAAAGGCAATTAAATCGATTTTATTTTTTAGTCCAGTAATGGTTTGCACCGTTTCTTTTGGACAAGTTAAGCAAAATAATAACGATAAAGATCACTCTAAGATAGTTTCTGATTCTGTAAAATTAGATACTATTATACCTGTAAAAGAGAAATTAGAGTTTGTGGTAGAGCACAATTCCGAGGACGAAATACATAATCGTAAAAAACGTATGACTTACCTTTTGCGTAAGGCACATGTAGTTTACGGCGATATGGCTATTGATGCAGATTATATTGAACTAAATTGGGATACAGGTGATGTATATGCCGAAGGTAAGCGCGATTCTATTGGGAATATTGTTGAAAAAACAAAGTTTACACAAGGTCAACAAGAAATTTTGCAAGATGCTTTCAAAGTAAACTTCAAAACGAAAGTTGGAATTGCATATAACATTCGCATGACGCAAGAAGATGGAATCATCATTGCAGATAAAGCGAAACGTGTCAACGATTCGGTAATGTTACTAAAACGTGCCGATTTTACTACGGATACTTATTTTAAGGAAGGAAAAGATACTCGACCAGATTATTTTCTTCGTGCTAAAGAAGGAAAAATGATTGATAAAAATGGTAAAAAAACATTGATTACTGGACCTATCAAAATGTGGATTTATGACGTACCAACACCATTAGCATTACCATTTGGTTACATCCCAGCGATGGGTGCAAAACGTGCCGCAGGTATTTTGATGCCTCGCCCAGGTGAGCGTACAAACCTTGGTTTCTTTATCGAAGATTTAGGATTTTATGTTCCATTTGGAGATAATTTTGATTTAAAACTTTCGGGAGATGTTTACACAAAAGGTAGCTGGGCTGCTAGAGCCGAATCTACCTATAAAAAACGTTACAAATACAATGGTCGACTTGCAGCGAATGTAGAAAATCGCTTAACTGGTATCAAAGGTCTTACAGAAGGTTCTAATGCCTTTTCTAAACAAAGTATGTTTGGTGTTATGTGGTCACATAGCCAAGATCCGAAAGCAAATCCATATTGGTTATTCAATGCCAATGTTAACTTTTCGAGTTCGAAATATTACCGTGAATCTGTACGAAATCAATACATCAATACTGGACAAGTTTTTACAAACAACGTTAACTCATCTATTAACTTAACAAAAAACTTTGAGAATGCTCCACTAACAGCTCAGTTGAGTATGTCGCACTCTCAAAATTACAATACTGGAGATATTAACATTGCATTTCCTCGTTTCAACTTGACGATGTCTCGTATTTTCCCATTTGCAAAGAAAAATATACCAAAAGAAGGTTTAATTCAGAATCTTGGTTTAACGTATAGTATGCAAGCTGGAAATGAAGTTAACACCAACGACAAAGACATCTTTACGGACAAAATGTGGAAAGATCAAATGCGAATGGGTGCGAATCACAAAATTGGTTTGCAGACAGGTATTACACTTGCTAATTATTTCCCATTAACACTTTCTTCTGACTATAATGAAGTTTGGGGTGATAATCGTTTGATTAAAAACTACAATTCTGTTAACGGAAAAATAGAGGACACAACATTGAAAGGATTCAATTCATATCGAACATTTAATTTCAATGCTTCTGTTTCAACTAATATTTATGGATTATATCTTAATCCAAATAAAGATGCTAAGATTTTAGGAATTCAGCACGTGATTACACCATCTATTGGTTATAGTTATACGCCGGATTTCCAAAGTCAATCTTGGGGATATTACAAAGCTTATCAAAACCAAAATCAAGAAGAAGTTTGGTACAATCAATATCAAAACATGTTGTATGGTGTATCAATTCCTGGTTTGACAAATTCATTAAACTTTGGAATTTCGAACAATTTAGAGATGAAAGTAAAAGAAGCAAATGATTCGAAAGGTTTCAAGAAAGTAAAGATATTTGAATATTTACGTTTGAGTTCATCTTATAATTTCTCTGCGGATGAATTTAAACTTTCTCCAATTAGTATTAATGGAATGACATCTTTGTTTGACAGAAAAGTAAATGTACAATTCTCATCAACTGTTAATCCATATAAAATTCAACGTTATATAAATGCTGAAGGAAATGAAGTTGCTCAATACATTGATGAACTTGGCTTAGGAAATCTTCGTATTTCGAATATGACATTAGGAACTGGTTATACTTTTGATAATAGTACATTTGGTGGAAAACGTTTCGATGCCAAGAACTATAAAAAGCGTGGAACAGTTCGTGACGAAAATTTCTATTATGACAGCGATAATTATGCGCAATTTGCTATTCCTTGGAGTTTAACAGCTAATTTAAGTTATAATTATAGCAAAGGAACAGAACGAAAAGGAAGTAGCACAGGTTCTATTGCAATGAATGGTAAAATTTCGCCAACACCATATTGGGCAATTTCTGCAAATGCAACTTACGATTTCATCAAAAATGAAATTACATATGTACGTTTTGGTTTTGAAAGAGATTTACGAAGCTTTACCTTATCATTCAACTGGACACCAATGGGAACATATAAAAGTTATGATTTCTTTATCGGAATAAAAGCATCAATCTTACAAGATTTAAAATACAACGATAGATCAAGACTTAATTACTAAAAAAATATTAATATGAAAAAACAAATCGTTCATACAGAAAAAGCACCAAAAGCAATTGGACCTTATTCACAAGGTGTAAAATGCAACGGATTTATTTACACATCAGGACAAATTCCTTTCAATGTAGAAAAAAATGAATTGGTTACAACAGGTATTCAAGATGAAGTTCATCAAGTAATGAAAAATGTAATTGCAATTTTAGAAGCTGGCGGAACAACAATTGACCAAGTTGTAAAAACAACAATTTTCGTTAAGGATTTGAATGATTTCAATGCAGTTAACGAAGTTTATGCTTCTTATTTTAATGATGAAAATTATCCTGCACGCGAATGTGTAGAAGTTGCTCGTTTACCACGCGACGTAAATGTTGAAATTTCTGTAATCGCCATTGCAGACTAATAAAATATTATGCTAAAAGACAAAACTGTATTAAGAAACACAATTGCTGTAATAGTAGGATTAGCTGTTATCTATGCTATCATACAATTTGGTCTTATATACAACGCGGATAGATTAGGATGGGACGACAAAGTTTTTCCGGAATGGAGACACATCATCAAATATTTTTCGCATCAAGAAGGGAAAAAATTCGAAGTTCAATTTTTTGGATCAATGCTCGCAATTAGTGGAATTGCAGCTTTAGTTGGTGGTGTTATAACAGCTCTTATCGTAAGAAGAGCTAAACAAGCTTACACGATGTTTGTAGGATTTATTGTGTTAATCGTTGCATTAGGCGACGTTCTTATCACGCCTTATCACCCAACTTGGTACGAAATTGCGATCTGTCCAGTTTTATTCTTTTCATCATGGATTGGAGGTTTAATTGTAGATTTAATTTACAAAAGATTTTTCAAAAAATACAAACCATCCAGCCAATCATATTAAATTAACATTATGTCTGAAAAAGATAGAAAAATTAGAGTTGCCATCTCGATTGGTGATTATAACGGAATCGGAATTGAGGTTATCTTAAAAACCTTACAAGAAAAAGAAATAACAGAGTTTTTTACCCCTGTTATTTTCGGTTCAACCAAATTATTATCGTATCAAAAAGATCGTTTAAAATTTGACCGAATCAATTTTCAAGGTATTCAAGATGCGAATCAAATTGTAGACGGAAAAATCAATGTGGTTAATCTTTGGAAAGATCAAATTGATGTACATTATGGTAAAGTAACCAAAGAAGCTGGTGAACACGCTTATCAATCATTAAAAGCGGCTGCAAAATCTGTTTCAGATGGTTTTACAGATGTTTTGGTAACGGCTCCAATTAATAAAGATAATATTCAGTCCGAAGAATTTCATTTCCCAGGTCATACCGAATATTTAGGAGAAGTTTGGGGAGGAAAACCTTTGATGTTCTTAGTTTCAGAAAAATTGAGAGTTGGTTTAGTAACGCAACATATTCCGATTAGCGAAGTTGCAAAACAAATTAATCCAAAATCTGTTTATGCAAAAATTCAACAAATTCATAAAAGTTTGATTGAAGATTACGCCATCGAAAAACCAAAAATTGCAGTTTTAGGTCTTAATCCTCATGCAGGTGACAATGGTCTGTTAGGATCAGAAGAAAAAGAAATTATTTCGCCAGTTATCGAGCGCTGCATTAACGAAAATCAATTAGTTTTTGGACCTTATTCGGCAGATAGTTTTTTCAATCCAAGTAATTTAGACGCTTTTGATGCTGTTTTGGCCATGTATCACGATCAAGGATTGGTTGCTTTCAAAACAATTAGTTTTGATGAAGGAGTTAATTATACAGCTGGATTAAAATTTGTACGAACTTCGCCAGATCATGGTGTAGCTTACGACATCGCAGGAAAAGGAATTGCAAACGAAGAATCATTTAAGGAAGCTATTTTTTCAGCAATCGAATTATATAAAAATCGAAACGAATACCAAGAGCTAACAAAAAATGTATTGCAACATATTCCTCTAAAATTAGAAAAAGGCGATAATAAAGAATAAAAATTTAAAATAAGTTGCAAAGAGCTATTAATTTTAAATAAATTAGATTATCTTTGCACACCTTTTTGTGGTATGGACAAGTTAAAAAATTATAATATTGTATTTACAAGCTTGCCTTTTGGTAAGAGTGATTTTACATTCGAATTATCACAATCGTTCTTTGATTTATTTGAAATTGAGCAAGATTTTGACAATCCTAATTTAATTGCAACAATTATTTTAGATAAAAAATCGACAATGCTTGAGTTAGAAATCAGCTTAAAAGGAGACATTACAGTCCCTTGTGATTTGACTGGAGAATTGTTTCAACAAGAAATTTCAAATAATGCAGAATTAATTGTTAAATTTGGCGACGAGTTTGACGATACTGATTTTGAAATGTGGGTAATTCCAAGAGAGGAATACCAAATCAACGTTGCGCAAGTTCTTTATGAATTGGCAATGCTATCAGTACCAACAAAACGAATTCATCCAGATGTCTTGAATGGCAAAAGCGATTCTGAAATGATAGAATTGTTAGACCAATACAGCATTTACGAATTAGACGAAGATGCAGAAGACGAGCATAACGATGAAAACAACAATGATGACGATGACGATAATAACGACATTGATCCTCGTTGGGCAAAATTGAAAGATTTGAAACCTTAATTGGTTTTTATTATTAAAATAAATTATAGAAATAAAGAAAAAAAGTAGTTAGATATGGCACATCCTAAGAGAAGACAGTCGTCAACAAGAAGAGATAAACGTAGAACACACTACAAAATCGAAGCTCCACAATTAGCAATCGATAAAACAACAGGTGAAGCACATTTATATCACAGAGCTCACTGGTCTGACGGAAAATTATACTACAAAGGTAAAGTAGTATTAGAGAAAGTACAAGAAGTTACTGAATAATATAATCTTCGAAAGATTTTGAAGCTGTTTCTAAAAAGAAACAGCTTTTTTTATTTTTTTTTCAATACCTTTGAAATCGTTTTATAAAAAACAAACATAAAAGGTCAAATAAAAAACCGCATTATATGGACATTAAAGACATTCAAAATTTAATTAGATTCGTATCAAAAGCAGAAGTTGCTGAAGTAAGCATCAAACAAGATGACATCGAAATCAAAATCAAAACTTTAGCAAGCGTACCTGCACAAGTTGCATCTCAACAAATTTATGTACCACAAGCTCCTGTAGCTCCAATTGCCGCTCCTCAAGCGTCAGCAGCTGCACCAGCAAATAACTCTACAACATCAACAGAAGAAGAAAATAGTAATTTAATTACAGTTAAATCTCCTATGATTGGTACTTTCTACCGTGCTGCAGGACCAGGTAAAGAACCTTTTATTAATGTAGGTGATGCTATTGCTCCAGGTAAAGTTTTATGTATTGTTGAAGCAATGAAGCTATTCAACGAAATCGAATCAGAAGTTTCTGGAAAAATTGTAAAAATCTTAGTGGACGACGCTAATCCAGTTGAGTACGATCAACCATTATTCTTAGTTGATCCAGCTTAATCAATTACATCTAAAAAATTATGTTTAAAAAGATATTAATCGCTAATAGAGGTGAAATTGCAATGCGTATTATACGTACTGCAAAAGAAATGGGAATCAAAACGGTTGCCGTTTACTCTAAAGCAGACGAGACTTCATTACACGTACGTTTCGCTGACGAAGCTGTGTGTATTGGTCCTGCTCCAAGTAAAGATTCGTACCTAAAAATGGCTAACATCATCGCGGCTGCAGAAATTACTGACGCGGATGCTATTCACCCAGGTTACGGGTTTTTATCTGAAAACTCAACTTTTTCTAAAATCTGTGCTTCTAACGGAATCAAATTCATCGGTGCTTCTGCAGAAAATATCGAGCGTATGGGAGATAAAGCCAATGCGAAAGCTACTATGAAAGAAGCTGGTGTTCCTGTAGTACCAGGTTCTGATGGTTTATTAGAAAGCTATGAGCAAGCCTTAGAAGTTGCGCGCGAAATTAAATACCCAGTTATGATGAAAGCTACTGCCGGTGGTGGTGGTAAAGGTATGCGTGCAATTT
The DNA here is from genome assembly GCF_002362875.1 of Empedobacter sp. UBA3239. Classification (NCBI taxonomy): domain Bacteria; kingdom Pseudomonadati; phylum Bacteroidota; class Flavobacteriia; order Flavobacteriales; family Weeksellaceae; genus Empedobacter; species Empedobacter sp. UBA3239. Next base: position 48,473 of record NZ_DEVJ01000049.1, read on the forward strand.
GGAAAGAAGAAGATTTATTACACGCATGGGAATCTGCTCGTACAGAAGCTGCTGCAGCTTTTGGTAACGACGGAATGTATATGGAAAAATTAATCGAAGAACCACGTCATATCGAGATTCAAGTTGCAAGTGACCAAAACGGTAAAGCTTGTCACTTATCAGAACGTGACTGTTCTATTCAACGTCGTAATCAAAAATTAGCAGAAGAAACCCCTTCTCCAATCATGACAGACGAATTACGTCAACGTATGGGAGATGCAGCAGTTAAAGCTTGTGAATATATCGGTTATGAAGGTGTTGGCACAATTGAATTCTTAGTTGACAAACACGGAGATTTCTACTTTATGGAAATGAATACTCGTATCCAAGTAGAGCATCCAATTACTGAGCAAGTAACAGGTTTCGATTTAATTCGTGAACAAATTATGTTAGCGGATGGTGAGCCAATCTCTGGTCAAAACTATTATCCAAACGGACATTCTATCGAGTGTCGTATCAATGCAGAAGATCCTTATAACGACTTCCGCCCTTCTCCAGGGAAAATTACAAATATTAATATTCCTGGTGGTAACGGTGTTCGTGTTGATACACACGTTTATGCTGGATATACAATTCCACCAAATTACGATTCTATGATTGCAAAAATCATTGTTACTGCACAAACGCGTGAAGAAGCAATAGCAAAAATGAAACGTGCGTTAGGGGAATTTTATATCGAAGGTATCAAAACAACGATTCCTTTTCACTTACAGTTGATGGATAATCCAGATTTTATCGCGGGTAATTACACAACTAAATTTATGGAGGATTTTGTTTTTGACGAATCTTACGCAAATTACGGAGAATTATAAGAAATTAAATTTTCGAAATATTGAAAATCCAGAACGTATATTCTGGATTTTTTTTATGTCATTGTGTCAGCAAAAATCAAATGGCTTAATTGTTGAAAATATCACCTCAGAAAAGTAGTAAATAATCAATTCAATCATTCCATCTAAAATCAAAATCTCAAGTATTTGATAAGATTCCATCCGAATTGTTAATTTATAGTGAATGAATTGATTGTAATATTACTTTTTACTATTAAAAATCATTAATAATTTATACATTTGCACTCCAAATTTAAGGTAGATGAATATTACTAAAAATACAACAGACAAATTAAACGCAGTATTAACTGTAACTGTTGATAAGGCAGATTATCAAGAAAAAGTAGTTGATGTATTAAACCAATACAGAAAAACAGCTAACATTAAAGGTTTCCGTAAAGGACAAGTTCCAATGAGTTTTGTAAAAAAACAATACGAACAAGCTGTTATTTTTGATACAGTTAACGAAATTTTACAAAAAAGTGTATCTGAATACATCAACGTAGAAAAATTATCAATCTTAGGAAATCCAGTTCCAGTAATGAAAGATGTTGATTGGGATGCTGATCAATTATCATTTGATTTCGAATTAGGATTAGCTCCAGAATTTGATGTTGATTTATCTAAAGTAGAAGTTGAAAGCTACAAAGTAAAAGTTGCTGACGACGAAATCCAAAAATATGTAGATAATTTCGCTGCTCGTTTTGGATCATTAAAATCTTTAACTGAAGCTGAAGCTGAAGCTGTTTTGAAAGTAGAAGCTGCTGTAGAAGGACAAGAAGCTAAACAAACATTTATCCGTTTAGAAGAATTGAAAGATGCTTCTGCATTTATTGGTAAAAAATCTGGTGATGTTGTAGAAGTAAATTCTAATGATATTTTTGATACTGCTGAAGAAGCTGCACAACAATTGAATACAGAAGTTTCTGAAGAAGGAACTAATGTTACTTATACAATCAAAGAAATTAACAAAGCTGAAAAAGCTGAAGTTAACCAAGAATTATTTGATAAAGTTTATGGAGAAGGAGCTGTGGATTCAGAAGAAGCTTTCCGTAACAAAATCAAAGAAGAGTCAGAAAACATGTACAACAAAGAATCTGACAAACAAATTATCAATGATGTTGTAGCTAAATTATTAGATACAGTTCAATTTGATTTACCAACAGAATTTTTAACGAAATGGTTAATTACTTCTAATGAAAATGTAACTTCTGAAGAGCAAGCTAAAGAACAATTGGTAAAAATGGACAAAGGTTTACGTTACCAATTAATCGAAGCTAAAATTGCTGAAGTTAACAATGTAGAAGTAAATGCTGAGGAAGTAAAAGAAGCTGCTTTTGCTGCAATCAAAGATCAATTAAAAATGTACGGTCAAACTTCTATTCCAGAAGAAACATTACAACAAATTGCAATGTCTGCTTTACAGAATCAAGAAGAATACAACCGTTTATCATACCAAGTGTTTACAGACAAAATGTTAGACATCTTCAAAAACAATGTAAAATTGAACGAGAAAGAAGTAACATTTGACGAGTTTGTTGACATTATTACAGAAAAAAATAAAGAATTAGCAGAAGCTTAATCACTTCTAAAAAATTCTTTATACCTTTCATTTAAAATCTAAATTTAATAATGAAAAACGTAGGAGAAGAATTTAAAAAATATGCGCTGTTAGACAAAGGAATTAGCTCTTTACATATGGAGAGTTACATCCAAAATACAACGCCTTACATCGTTGAAGAAAGAAAATTGAACGTTGCACAAATGGACGTTTTCTCTCGTTTGATGATGGACAGAATCATCTTTTTAGGAACAGGAATCGATGATCAAATTGCCAATATTATTCAAGCGCAATTATTGTTCTTAGAAAGTGTGGATGCGACAAAAGACATTCAGATTTATGTTAACTCACCAGGTGGTGGTGTTTATGCAGGATTAGGAATTTACGACACAATGCAGTTAGTAAAACCAGATGTTGCAACAATTTGTACAGGAATGGCAGCTTCTATGGGAGCAGTTTTATTATGTGCAGGTGCAGCAGGAAAACGTTCAGCACTTAAACATTCTCGCGTGATGATTCATCAACCTTTAGGAGGTGCTCAAGGACAAGCAACTGATATGGAAATTACATTGAAGGAAATCTTGAAATTAAAAAAAGAATTATACGACATTCTTGCAACTCATTCTGGTCAAACTTTCGAGCAAATCGAAAAAGATGGTGAACGTGATTACTGGATGACTTCACAAGAAGCAAAAGAATATGGAATGATTGACGAAGTTTTATTGCCTCGTAAATAATTTTAAATTCAATAAAAATACAAAAAAAGGATACTCAAAATTTTGAGTATCCTTTTTTTCGTTTACAAATACTTAAAATTTTGTAAAACAATAAGAATGAAATAAAAAAAAACAATAATCTAAAATAAGATAACTTCATCCTTTATTTTACCATAATTTATACTGATAGAAATTAACAAATAAATATTTTCTATCTAAAAGAAAATAAATACCTTTGCATCTTAATTAAGTATAGAAAATTGGAAGAAAATAAGTGCTCTTTTTGCGGAAAAAGCAGAAACGAAGTAAATATTTTAGTGTCTGGAATCGACGGTAATATTTGTGATAATTGCATAGAACAAGCTCATGGTATAGTTTTAGAAGAATCGAAATTTAACGAAAATAACGATTTGATAAAACCATTAACGCTAAAATCTCCGAAAGAAATTAAAGAGTTTTTAGATGATTACGTGATTGGTCAAGACCAGGCAAAAAAAATATTGTCGGTTGCCGTATACAACCATTACAAAAGAATATTACTAGACAAAGAAAATGATGTAGAGATTGATAAATCGAACGTTATTTTAGTTGGAGAAACAGGAAGTGGAAAAACATTATTAGCTAAAACAATTGCTAAGTTATTAAATGTTCCGTTTGCAATAGTTGATGCAACTGTACTTACAGAAGCTGGATATGTAGGAGAAGATGTAGAAAGTATTTTGACGCGTCTTTTACAATCTGCTGATTATAATGTAGAGCTTGCCGAAAAAGGAATCGTATTTATTGATGAAATAGATAAAATTGCACGTAAAAGTGACAATCCATCTATTACACGTGATGTTTCTGGAGAAGGTGTACAACAAGCTTTGCTTAAAATTTTAGAAGGAACTATTGTTAACGTGCCACCAAAAGGGGGACGTAAGCATCCTGATCAAAAATTTATAGAAGTTAATACAAAAGATATTTTATTTGTGGCTGGCGGAGCTTTTTCTGGAATAGAAAAACACATCGCAGATCGTTTGAAGAAACACGTAATTGGTTTCAAGAACGAAGATCACAAAGAAATAGAAAATCTTTTGGATGAAGTAAATGCACAAGATTTGAAAAACTTTGGTATCATTCCAGAATTAATTGGACGTTTACCAATTATTACTTATCTTAAAGCATTAGATAAAGAAGCGATGAAAGCTATTTTGACAGAACCAAAAAACTCTCTGATGAAACAATATACAAAACTTTTTGCCTTAGATGGAAAAGAGCTTGTAGTGACGGACGAAACCCTAAATAAAATTGTAGACCGTGCCAATGAATTGGGTTTAGGAGCTCGAGGATTACGAGCAGTTACGGAAGAAATCTTTACTGATTTAATGTATAACATTAAAGATTTACCAGAAAAAGTTATAATATAATCTGTTGAATAGTAACTTATTAATAAATATTTTTATATTTGTAATAAAATTATTATTTAATTTAATAGAAACATACCAAAAATAACATAATTTATGAAAAAGAATCTACTTGCTTTAGTCACACTTGCTTAGGTCTATAGTAATTCTACACAATATAAATATATAAAAGATAGCTGACGATAAAATTAATAATCGCTTAGAATTCTATTGGAATCAATCACCAAAAACACTAGATATAAATGATTTGAATAAGCTACTATTTATATAGAAATAATGGAGGTCATCTTGTTAAATTTGAGCAAAGTAATACAACTGCTAATATTTCAATTTTTAATTTAATTGGACGTCAAATATTTTATAAAACAATATTTCTACAAATACAGATTATAATTTAAATATTAATAATATTCCAACCTTATATTTGGTTAAGATTGTATATTAAGATGGTGAAACTTTAACGAAGAAAACCATTAACAAATAAAACTAGCCATGAAAAAATTATTGAAAATTAACTTGTTTTTTTTATTTGTTTTCATTATTAATGTATCTGTTAACGCCCAACCTACAAATCCTTTATTCAGATTGGAAAAATTGTAATATGAACGGAGATAATACAGGAAATAGGGATGGTATTAGAAAAGTATCTATTCATGATTATGCACCTTTTTTAATTGTTACAGCTGTAACAATTGCAGGCTATTTTTCCTACAGACAAAGACAAATTATTAAAAAATAAATTCATACTTTTAAACCTCAATCTATTCGATTGAGGTTTTTTTATTATATCAAACAAACTATGAAAAATAAATTTATACTACCGCTTGTTGTTTTAGGAAGTTCTGTTTTTGGACAGTTTAACGTTTCTGGACAAATAGAAAATTATGCTAACAAACCTGTTTTGGTTAAGATTTTCGAGAATGCCGAAATGAAATTAATCAACAATGCGATTACTGACAACAATGGAAATTTCTCTGTAAAAGTTCCGAAAGCATACAATGGTTTTGTACGTATTGATTTGCCAACAGGTGAAAATCTTTCGTTATTAACTGATAACAAAAATCTAAAATTCAAAACGGTTAGTGGGCAAGAAATATCTACTAAACTTGAAATTTTTGAGGGAAATACACAAAAGGAATACAATAAAGTTTTAGCACTTCAACCATTAAATGAAATTCAGAACCAGGTTTTTCCTTATTTAATGCAAATGTATAAACCAACTGATGAATTTTATACAGCAATGGTAAAAGAAGATAAGCGTATAAAAGAGTTGAAACGTAACGAAAATTTTTCGCCATTAATTACCTATATTAATGAGTTGAATGATTTGAAACAAAAAGCTCAAACAAATAAAGATGCTGAAACGCTAAATGAAATTGTGAATCATTTTGTAAAAGATGATATACGATTGGAGCAATCTGGAATATTTAATGATTTAGTTTTTGCTTATATTAACGGAAAATTAGCTGCTGCTAACAATCAAGATGTAGAAGTGAATTTAATTGCTGCTACAGACGAAATTTTGGCTAAAACAGATATCAAAACAACAAGAGGTCAAAATGTTTTGACAACGATCTTAAACTTTGTTCCTGAAAAAGAATATGCAAATTTTCATAAAAAATACGTAGATAAAGTAAAAGGTTTGACTTCTAACGTAACAGATCAATTGAAAAAGAAAGTGGGACAAAGCGCTTCTATACAAGTGGGAAGTAAAATTCCTAATATCACTTTTCCTCAACCTGTTAATGGAAAAAAATCATTGTATGATATCAAAGCAGATCAAAAATTAATTGTTTTCTGGGCTTCTTGGTGCCCTGCTTGTCAACAAGAAATCCCGCACATTAAAGAGTTTTACAAGAATTTTAAAGCAAAAGGTGGAGAAATTGTTGCCATTTCTTTAGACTACGACCAAACAGCTTTTAACAATGCTACGAAAGAATTACCTTGGTACAATTATACTGATCTTTTGAGATGGGATTCGCCAATCGCGGCAGAATATGGAATAGAATCTACCCCTACTCTAATTTTGGTTGATAAAGACAATAAATTAATTAAGAAAATTCATCATATTTCTGAGTTAGAAGTATCGAAATAATAACGAAAAAGCTACATTGATTTTCAATGTAGCTTTTTTATTTTATTGAATTATTTTCTAAATAAATCCTTGACTGTTCTTGTAATGAATGATTAGGAAAATTCCGATCAAAATAGTGAATCCCCACAACGAACTTCCTCCGTAGCTGAAAAACGGTAACGGAATACCAACTGTTGGGAAAAGCCCAATCACCATTGCGATATTGATAAAGAAGTGAAAAAATAAAATTGACGCAACTGCATATCCGTAAAATCGAGCAAATCTATTTTTTTGGATTTCGGCTAAGAAAAATAATCGTCCTACGAAAACTGCATAAACAATCACCAAGGCTGTACTACCAATGAATCCCCACTCTTCTCCTACTGTTGTAAAAATGTAATCGGTTTGTTGTTCTGGTACAAACCTTCCTTTTTTAATAGTTCCTTGATTGTAACCTTTTCCATATAGTTCGCCCGAACCAATCGCTGTTTTTGCATACAATAAATTATATCCCGAAGTATCGCGGTATTTTGCTTCTCCTTCATACAAAACCATCACACGCTCTTTTTGGTGTTTAGGTAATTTCTCAAAAATGATCGGAGAAATAAAACTAACCGTACTTGCAAATAATAACAACACAACAGACACAATAATACTAAAATTCAGAACATTTGCAGCTAATCCAGATTGTGTTTTGAATGGTGAATCATTAATTTCTTTTTGTTCGGTTAATTTTAAAATTAAAACTGGAATAATTGATATAAAGAATCCTATTAAACCAAAGAAAGTTGTATTAAAAAATATCGGCTCTGAGAAAAATAAGGAACGCATTGGGAACAAATGCCCGAAAGATTCTCTTGTTGTTTCTGATAAATCTTCAACCAAATAACAAATTCCAATCAATAATAAAAAGAAAATTGATAAACCGATTAAAACACCATGCATCGCATCAACTACATTCTGATTATAATTGAAAGCTAAAATTAATAAAGCTATTGTAAGAATTATAAATCCAAAAACTAATAAAACGTAAAAAGGAATTTGTACAATCGAAATCAAGAAAATGATTAATAATATGATTGGCGCTAAAATTATCCATGGATTAAGTCCTTCTCTGTACAAGGCAATACTTAATGAACAGAAAATAATTACTGAACCTAAATCGGGTTGTAAAAGAATTAAAACTACTGGTATTGCGATAATCAACAATATTTTTCCTATAAAACCTAAGTCTTTTAGATTTGCGTTTGAATGATTGATAAAATTAGCAATCAACAAAGCTGTACCAATCTTCGCAAATTCGGCTGGTTGCAAACTCAGAGGTCCAAAACGATACCACGCTTTTGCTCCATTAATTTCCTTTCCAACAATCAAAACTCCGACGAGTAAAACGAGGGAAATGATATAAAAGACAGGACTATAAATTTCGAAAAAATTACGGTTGTTTCCACTCGCAATTATCAAAATCAATATCATCACCATTCCAAGTCCAAACCAAATTAACTGTTTTACACCTAAATCTGGATTGACACTATATACATTCATAATCCCGAAAGTTACTATCAGAAACCCTAGGATCAGTACAATCCAATCAATTCCTTTTAGTAATCTGCTTTGGCTCATGTTTTAGTTTTGTTGAATCTTTTTTAAATTTTAAACTATCTATTTTATTTCCGATAGAATCCTTTTTTACAGGTTCTACGTATAATCCTTTTCTTTTTAGATAATCTATCCATTGACGACGATATTCGCCTTGTAGATTACCATTTTTCATACGTTGTACTAACGCAGGTCGTTTTATTGTATCTGTTACATACAATTCAGCAATCAAACTCGCCATTGGTCCAGCATAAGTTGTACCCCAAGAACCATTCTCTACAATTGCAGCAATCGCAATTTTTGGTTTATCTGCTGGAGCAAACAATACAAACAATGAGTGATCTTGTCCATGAGAGTTCTGAGAAGTTCCAGTTTTACCAAATTGTAAAAAAGAACTTGTATCAAAACTACGAGCTGTACCCATTGTAAATACATTACGCATTCCGCGTTGAATGATGTCAAAATGTTTTGGATCAACCAATGTATTTTTTTTCACCATATAGGTAGAATCCGTCAATGGTTTCCCATCAATACTATGTACAATATGCGGTGTATAGAAAAATCCTTTGTTGGCAATAATTGCTGTATAATTTGCCATTTGCAGCGGAGTTGTATTAATATCTCCTTGTCCCATACCATTGAAAATAATACGGTAAGGATTCCAAACACCTTCTCCAAAGCGATTGTCGTAAAACTCAGCTGTCGGAATAAGACCTTTGCTACCAACAGGTAAATCTGTTCCCATAAATTTTCCTAATCCGAAACTATTCAAAATGGAAGCCCATTCGTTAATTCCGACACTATAATCATTTGGATCTTTACGAACAATATCACGATAAGCTTCAGAAAAATAATTATTACATGATTTTCCAATTGCATGTTCTAAACCTTGCGGCGTATAATACATTCCACAGTGACAACCAATATGCATACGTCCATAACGATAACCATGTTTACAAACATATGTTGTCTTTTCTGTCATCGTTCCCATTTGTAAACCTGCCAAAGCCGTTACCATTTTGAATGTAGAACCAGGAGGATAAGTTCCTTGTAAAGCTCTATCATAAGTTGGACGAGAAATTGAATCATTAATTAATGCACTTCTCAACTTTGTATTCAAATAATCATTTGGATTAATTGTTGGCGCAGATGCTAAAGCCAAAATTTCACCATTATTAGGATCAAGAGCGACAATTGCTCCACGCTTATTTTGAAGCATTTGTTCCGCCAATTCTTGCAAACGATAATCAATTGTCAAATGAACTGTTTTCCCACTTTTTACAGGTCGATCATAATCTCCGTTTTTATATGGACCCACAACATTCATTGTTCGATCTACAATCCAGTTTTTTACACCTTTTATTCCTCGCAAATCTTTTTCATACGATTTCTCAACACCGGCAATACCAACCAAATCTCCAGGTTGATAATAGGTTGAATCTGTTTTGATATATGCTTGATTGGCTTCATTTATATAGCCCAGTATATTTCCGGCAGAATTTACCATGTATTTACGTTCAGGACGTTTAATGATACTAAACGCTGGATACAAATACAATTGCTCTTGCATACGAGCAAAATTCTCGCGCGAAATATTCTTTAAAAAAGGGTATGGAGATAATTTTTTGTAATCTTTTGCGGTAACAATTTTATCTAAAATCGAATCAAATTGTTGTGTTGAAATTCCAATCATTTTAGAGAATTTAGGTTTATCAAAACCATTCATATATTCTCCATAACTGTCAATTAATTTCCCTGGAATAACGTCTAATTCGTACGAATATGTGTTACTCACCAACAATTTTCCGTTTCGATCAAGAATATCACCACGATTAGGATAAATAATTTCTTGTTTGATCGAAGTATTAAATGCATTTAACGTATAACGATCTGTAAATAATTGCAAATACGCCAAACGTCCTATAAATAGAAACACTATAAACAGGATGAGTGCATAAACAACCATCAACTTTTTCATACTCCAACTTTATTTTTAAATAAAATTTTATAAATAAAGACAAACACAAAAGTTATTCCCGAACTGATTAATGCTTTTAGCATCAAAGATCCAATTCCTGATGGTTTAAAATTCTCAAGAAGTAATAAAATAATATGATGTGCAAGAATTAGAATAATCAAATAAAACAACCATTGCGCAAAACTGAACGAATTGAAAGAGAAAAATTCCATTTCGTAATCTTGTTTTCCTGCCAAAAGTTTGATGATTGGATTTCTAAGAAATGCGATAAGTGTTAATGCAAAAGCATGAATTCCTCCTGTGTATTCGAAAATATCTATCATTAATCCTAACATAAATGATAAGATTAGTAAGGCATATTTATTTTGATAAGGCGGATAAAATAATACAAATACAATATAGATATATGGTTGATAACTTCCTAAAAAGTTAATGTGATTAAACACAAAAACTTGTAACAAAGCTAAAACGATAATCTTGATAATATTGATTAAAAAATCTTTATTGAACATTCTGTGGACTTGTTATTGTATCTGATTTTTCTACTTGTTGAATTTCAACTTTATTAAGGTTTGTGACCACATAAGCTTGAGCTAAATTGGCGAAATCTTGTTTCAATCTTACTTGAACTTTCATTTCTCCTGTTTCATCAATTCCTTTGCTTACAACTTTACCTATAATAATTCCTTCTGGGAAAACTGGCGATTTACCATCTGTTTCGATAATATCTCCTTTTTTCACTTCGATGTATTTCGGAATTTCATATAACTGGACAAAACGAGGATCTTTTCCATCCCATTTCACTGTCCCAAAATATTGATTTCCTTTGATACGTGCATTGATATTGATATCCTTGTTTAACAACGAAATTGCACGAGAATAATTTTTCCCAGCAAAAGTTACAATACCAATTACACCATTATTTGTAATGATTCCGTCACCTTTTTCTATTCCATCATTTGTTCCTTTATCAATCGTCAAAAGGTTTTGCGTTTTGATAATCGAGTTATTTACAATCTCTGCAGGTACAAAAGAATACGTTTGATGATAACCTAAGGTATCCGATTTGTAAAACTTTTTAGTTTTCGCATCTTTAATACCTAAATGCACCAATTGCTCACGCAAAAAGGCATTTTCGTCCATCAAATCTTTATTGGTACTCGGTAAATGAATAAAGTTTGTCACCTTTGCAATTTTATCATCCACATAACCTGTAAACGATGTGCTTGCAGAGGCAAGAATAGTTTCGTGATAAATATTTTTCTTAAAGACAAGAAACAACGCAATTAACTCTAAAAAGACAAAAATTAATAGCATTCCATTTCTTCTAATCGCATTCAGAATATATTGCATTGCTCTTTACTCTTCTATTTCATTAAGAAAGTGAATTTATCAATATTTTTAAGTGCAATACCAGTTCCACGAACAACAGCACGTAAAGGATCATCAGCCAAGAAAACTGGTAAACCTGTTTTTTTAGAAATACGTTGATCTAAACCTCTCAACATAGCTCCACCACCAGCCATATAGATACCAGTGTTGTAAATATCAGCAGCTAATTCTGGAGGAGTTTGAGATAACGTTTCCATTACACCATCTTCAATGCGTAAAATTGATTTGTCTAATGCACGTGCAATTTCGCGGTAATTTACAGTAATTTCTTTTGGTTTTCCTGTAATCAAATCACGTCCTTGTACTGGCATATCCTCTGGTGCATGCTCTAGTTCTTCTACAGCAGCTCCAACTTCAATTTTAACACGTTCAGCAGTTCTTTCTCCGATATATAAATTATGATGGGTTCTTAAGTAATATGCAATATCATTTGTAAAAACATCACCTGCAATTTTCACAGATTTGTCACAAACAATACCACCTAATGCAACAACGGCAATTTCTGTAGTACCACCACCTATATCAATAATCATGTTACCTTTAGGTTGAGTGATATCAATTCCAACACCTATCGCAGCAGCCATTGGTTCGTAAATAAGACGAACATCTTTTGCGTTAACGCGTGCACAAGAATCTTTTACAGCACGTTTCTCAACTTCTGTAATTCCAGAAGGAATACAAATCACCATTCGTAATGAAGGTGAAAATAACTTCCCTTGAATTCCAGGAATTTTCTTGATGAACTCTGTCAACATGAATTCTGAAGCTTCAAAATCTGCAATTACTCCGTCTTTTAAAGGACGAATTGTTTTTATATCATCATGCGTTTTACCTTGCATGTGTTTTGCTTGTTCTCCAACAGCAATAACTTTATTTGTTCTTCTATGTATAGCGACGATAGATGGACTATCTACTACAACTTTATTATTATGAATAATTAAAGTGTTAGCAGTCCCCAGGTCAATCGCAATTTCTTGCGTGAAAAAATCAAATAATCCCATCGTTGATTATGTCTCAGTATTATTAAAAATGAATGTACAAAAGTATAATAAATTTAGATGATTATAAAAGAGAATTTAATTTTTTAATCATCTAAATATTTTTACTAAAATAGTAAGATTTTAACAATAAAAAAGGGTTAAAAATATTTTAACCCTTTTTTATGATTTTTATTGAATTTGAATATCGTAAGGTAGCCTAACTTGAACACCTTTTTGTTCATTCATCATCTTTATTTCTTTGTAAATTCGGATTCCGTCCGAACCTAATTCTTTTGCAATTGCTGCTTCGGTATTTTTTCCTTGAAGATTATCCATAAATTCTTCGAAAGAATCTTTTCGTTTTGGGTAATTCTCTGTCGAATATTTTTCGATTTTAGCCAATTTAGCGGCTTCTTTTATTGCTGTATCTAAACTTCCGAAATCATCTACCAAACCAATTTGTTTTGCACGAGTTCCAGACCAAACACGTCCTTCACCTATTTTATCAACTTGCTCGTATGTTAATTTTCTATTCGTCGCAACGTGATTTACGAATTTTCCATAAATCAATACAATTGATTTTTGCATCGTATTTTTTGCTGTTGGTGATAATGGTGTCGTCAAAGATTTTAACTGATCTGCATTTGCATTCGTTTTTACTTCATCAAAATCTAATCCGAAATTATTGAATAATTTTTGAGCATTTGGTATCATTCCAAAAACACCAATAGACCCAGTTATTGTATTTGGTTGCGCATAAATTTTGTCAGAAGCTTGCGCGATATAATATCCACCAGACGCCGCAACATCTCCAAAAGACACAACAATTGGCATTTTCGTTTTCAATTGCATCAATTCATATAAAATTTCTTCTGAAGCATTTGCACTACCTCCAGGAGAATTTACACGTAAAACTAAAGCTTTGATTTTATCATTTTGACTGATTTTGCGAATCGCATCTACATAAGTTTTTGATTGAATACCATCAAAACCATCTCCTTCAGTAATTGTTCCTGAAGCATACAAAACTGCAATTTTATCTTTTTCAGATTTATTTGATAAGGTCTCAAAATAATCTTCCATTTTTATAGTATGTTTATCAAGAACTTCAAAATCAGTTTTTGATTTTTCTTCTTTCAAACCAAGTTTTGAGAATAACATTTTTTGATATTCATTTTCTTGAGCCAATACATCATAAATCTTGTTTTCTTTTCCTGTTTCTGGAATGAAAGCATACAAACTATCTGTTACTGTTGTAAATTGTTCAGGAGAAATTTTACGTGATTTTGTAATCGAAGTTGAAACATTACCCCAAACATCATTCAATAATTCCGATAATTGCAAACGATTCTCATCAGACATATTTGTTCTCATATAAGGCTCTACAGCACTCTTAAATTGTCCGTGACGAATCACCTGAAAATCTACACCATATTTATCTCCTACATTTTTGAAGAACATAATATTAGAACTCAAACCTTGTAATAAAGTTCCACCCAAAGGATTTTGATAAATTTTATCAGATACACTACTTATATAATATGACAACTGGCTTCCTGAATTAGAATATGAATACACAAATTTTCCAGATTTTTTAAAATCTTCTAACGCATTACGAATATCAGTCGCTTGCGTAGCTCCACCAGAAAATTTATCCAATTTCAGACTAATTCCTTTTATTTTATCATCATTCTTCGCTTCTTCAATTGAATAAATAATATCTTGTAAAAAAACATTTGGACTTTCTGACATATCAAAAATAGAAACGGAACGATCCATATCACTTTCCATAATTGGATCTTCTAACGAAATTTCTAAAACAGAACCATCTTTCACACTTTTTGTTGGAGCAGATAATGCTGAAACAAATATCAAAACGATAAGAAGTATTACAAATACACTAATCGTTAATAGATTTCCTATGATTGTTGAGAATACTCTCCCGAAAAAGTTTTTCATTTTTAATTTATTATTACTTTTGCTCTATATGTCGCAAAATATAGTCATTTTGTTACTTGGTACAAACTTAGGTGACAAAAAAAATAATTTAGAAACAGCTAAAAACCTTATAAACAAAGAGGTAGGTAATATAAAAAAAGAATCTAATATTCTTGAAAATAAGGCTGAAGGATTTACTACAGATAATTTATTCTTAAATCAAAAAATAGAAATTAATACAAGTTATTCTCCATTTGAGATTTTGAAAAAAATTAAAGATATTGAACAAAAAATGGGAAGAATCTATTTTAAACCCAAAGAAAATGAGAGTTACGTTGATCGTTTAATAGATATTGATATATTATTCTATAATAAAGTTTTAGTTAATTGCAATTATTTGAAAATTCCTCATCCTCAAAATTATTCTAGAGATTTTATTAAAAGTTTATATTTTTAGCCTGTTCTGCATTTTGATTATTAAATAATAAAGTTGTTCATTTGATTGAAAATTTGTAAATTGTTTTTACAACAAAAAATTCACAATGAATAACTTACTTGCAAATTATAAAAGAATATTGGAAATTCTATGAAAAATATCCTAAGATAAACTTTTAATTTATCAACGTAGAAGACCTAAACATTTGATTTAAAACTCATAAGTCTTTTCTTAACTACTGAATTTATGGGTATTGATAGTGAAAATAATTCATTTCGGAATATTCCTAAAGTGTAAGTTGTAAAATTGAGCGAAGTATTTAC
>NZ_DEVJ01000031.1:0-15863 GCF_002362875.1 Empedobacter sp. UBA3239
TCTTGACGATCTGAACTTCGGTAAAATTGCTTTGTTTCATAATTATCCCTAAGTTAATAAACTATATTTTTAAACGTGCCGGTTTTGAGGGAAGATTACAAATTAGGATCTATTTTGTTGTCATTTTTAAAATCTGATGAAAAATCTTGATCTTTTATTATTTTGTTTAAAATATTTCTTGTTTCATTAATATAATAATCAACACTATCTTGTGGTAATTTAGTTTGAGCTTTTACAAAGAAAATATTTCCAATAAATAAGAGAGTAAATAATAATTTCATATTTTCTATTAATTTAACTTCAAATATAATTATTCTAACTTCTCAATTTCCTTTATTTCCCGTACTTTTGTAAAAATTTTATTTCCTTGGAAAATTTCAGAATGATTGCGAAAACCTTTTTTGGTTTCGAAGAAATATTAGCGCAAGAATTAAAAGCGTTGGGTGCGGCAGATATTAAAATTCAAAACCGAATGGTTGAATTTAATGGCGATTTAGGTTTTATGTACAAAGCAAATTACAGCTTGCGTACGGCACTTCGTATACAGAAGCCAATTCTTTCGTTTTCTGCGAAAAATGATCATCAATTGTATGAAAAATTCAAGAAATTTCATTGGGAAAATTATCTAAATGTCGATCAAACTTTTATGATTGATCCAACTGTTCATTCAGATTATTTTACGCATTCGCATTACGCAGCGCTTAAAGTGAAAGATGCTATTGTAGATCGATTCAAAGAAAAAAATGGTCGTCGTCCAAGCATTGATAAAGATTTTCCAGATGTACGTTTTAACTTACATATTTCACACGATAAAATTACGTTGTCGTTAGATTCTTCGGGAGAATCTTTGCACAAACGTGGTTATCGTGAAGAAACTGGTCCAGCTCCAATTAACGAGGTTTTAGCAGCAGGTTTGTTGTTGCAAGCAGGTTATGATGGAAAAGGAAATTACCTTGATCCAATGTGTGGTTCAGGAACAATGTTGATTGAAGCGGCGATGATTGCAAATAATATTCCGCCACAAATTCATCGTAAGCATTTTGCATTTCAGAACTGGCCAGATTATGACGAAACATTGTTTACACAAATTCGTAATACGCGTTTAAATCGAATCAAGGAATCAGAATATAAAATTGTAGGTTACGAAATTTCTCCAATGATGGTAAAAATCGCGCAGATGAATATAAAATCTGCTGATTTAGAAGATTTCATTGAAGTGAGAAATCAAGATTTCTTTACATCTAAAAAGGAATTGTTCCCAGTTTTATTGGTGTTCAATCCGCCTTATGATGAGCGTATTGAAAACAATAACCAAGAATTTTATAAACAAATTGGAGACACATTAAAATCGAGTTATCCAAATACATTGGCGTGGTTTATCACATCAGATTTACAAGCCAAAAAATATGTCGGTTTACGTCCTTCGAAAAAGGTAAAAGTGTTTAACGGTAAGTTAGAATGCGACTTTTTACAATACGAAATGTACGAAGGAAGTAAAAAAACTAAAAATCAAAATTAAAAGAAGTGAGTCAATTTATAAAAGAAATTTGTCAAGATCAAAAAGTATTTCTTTTAACTTCTGAAGAAGGTTTTGCTATTTCGTATTCGGAAGAATTTGAGTACGAAGATGGCTCTAATTTAGAGGTAATTTGTTTTTGGTCGAATACAGATTTAGCTGAAAAAGCGAAACAAAATCAATGGGCAAATCATAAAATTGATTCGATAGATTTGAATACTTTTTTAGAAGAATGGTTGTTCGGAATGATTGAAGAAGTTTCTTTGGTTGGAATTAATTTTGACGAAACTTCGAAAGGAGAGGAGCAAAGTCCATTGGATACAATTTTGGCTATTGTTCATGAATTGAATCAATCAAAATCTACTTTCAAAACGAATCATTTTAAGGATTTGAACGAAATCCAGAAAGTAACTTTAGAATTGAAAGAATCATTCAATCAATAATTTATTTTGGAAAAAGAAGATTTAAAACTTTCGATAATTATTGCCGTTTATGAACGTCAAGATGAATTGACAGAATTATTGTCAAGTTTAACAAAACAAACGGATAAATCATTCGAAATTATTATTGTAGATGATGGTTCTAAAAATAAATTGGATGCGGTTTGTGCTAAATTTGAAACTCAATTAGATCTTCATTATTATTACAAAACAAATTCAGGACCAGGAAAATCAAGAAATTATGGAATGGAAAAAGCGAATGGAAATTATTTCATTTTCTTAGATTCTGACACGATTATTCCTTCGACTTATATTGAATCGGTTAAAAAAGAATTGACAACTAATTTTGTTGACGCTTTTGGCGGACCAGATGATGCAGATGACTCGTTTACAGATTTGCAAAAAGCAATTACTTTTTCGATGACTTCTTTCTTAACAACAGGAGGAATACGTGGAGGAAAAAAGCAAATTGGTAAATTTCAGCCACGTAGTTTTAATATGGGAATTTCTCAAAAAGCCTACGAAAAAACGGGTGGTTTTGCTGATTTGCGTGTTGGAGAAGATCCAGATTTATCAATGCGTTTGTGGGAAAATGATTTTGAAACGCGATTATTTCAAGATTCGAAAGTGATACATAAACGTAGAACTTCGTTAAAGAAATTTGCGAAACAAGTTTATCAATTTGGAGTTGCACGCCCAATTCTTAATCAACGTCATCCAAATTATATCAAACCAACTTTTTGGTTTCCAAGCTTATTTTTTGTCGGAACTTTAGTTGCATTTTTATTTTTATTGTTGAGTTTTATTCTTCCAAAACATCGATTTATTCTTCAAACCCCATTTGTTTTGTGGTTAATTTACATGTTTTTGATTTTTATTTTCTCAACTATTCGTTTTAAATCTGCGGTAGTTGGTTTATTATCGATTCAAACAACTTTAATTCAATTTTTCAATTATGGTTATGGATTTTTAGAAAGTCAATTCAGGTTGAATATTCTCAAACAGAATCCTAAAAAGGCTTTTCCGAGTCATTATCATATCGATTAAATATAAAAAATAAAGGTCAAGATTTCTCTTGACCTTCTTAATTTCAAAGCATTGCTTTGACATCTAACTTAAAATACTAATTAGCTCAAATTTAACATTTATTGTTGAAATTAAACTATAAATGACTTGTTATATTTTGTTAATCAATTCGTTAAAATATATTTATTAAATAGATTTCAAGTAGAATATCGTAATAATTGATTAATTTTCTAAAATAGTTAGTTGTTTAGAAATCTATTCTCTTTAAAGTTATTTAGGTTTAAAAATTTTTATTTTAGCTATTTATACTTGTTCCATTCAATCTTTTCGGTCAGTTCTCTCAAATATTTCGTAATTTTGCAGACTTAAATTAGAGTAATGCGTACAAAATCGACTGGAAAAAAGAAAATTAATGTAATTACGTTAGGATGTTCTAAAAATGTATACGATTCTGAGGTGTTAATGGGACAGCTGAAAGCCAATGGGAAAGAGGTTGCACATGAGCAATCTGGGGAAATTGTGGTGATTAATACTTGTGGTTTCATTGATAATGCAAAGGAGGAAAGTGTTGATACAATTTTAGATTACGTGCAACGTAAGGAAGATGGTTTGGTGGAAAAAGTTTTCGTAACAGGGTGTTTGTCAGAGCGATACAAACCAGATTTAATTGAGCAAATTCCTAATGTTGACCAATATTTTGGTACGCGCGAGTTACCATTATTGCTAAAAGCTTTAGGAGCAGATTATAAGCACGAATTGGTTGGAGAACGTTTAACAACAACTCCTCGTCATTATGCATATCTTAAAATTGCTGAAGGTTGTGATCGTCCTTGTTCTTTCTGTGCAATTCCTTTGATGCGTGGAGGAAATGTTTCTCGTCCAATCGAAGATTTAGTTACAGAAGCTACTAAATTGGCAAAAAATGGAACAAAAGAGTTAATTTTGATTGCACAAGATTTAACGTATTATGGTTTAGATATCTATAAAAAACGTGAATTAGCATCATTATTAAAAGAATTAGTTAAGATTGAAGGTATCGAATGGATTCGTTTACATTATGCATTTCCAGCTGGTTTTCCAGAAGATGTTTTGGATGTAATTCGTGAAGAACCTAAAGTTTGTAATTATATTGATATTCCGTTACAACATATTTCAACAAAATTATTAAAATCAATGCGTCGTGGTACAACACACGAAAAAACGAATGCTTTGTTAGACGCAATGCGTACAAAAGTTCCTGATATGGCGATTCGTACAACATTGATTTGTGGATATCCAGGCGAAACAGAAGAAGATTTTCAGGAAATGAAAGCTTGGGTACAAGAGCAAAAATTTGATCGTTTGGGATGTTTTACTTATTCTCACGAAGAAAATACGCATGCCTATAATTTAGAAGATGATGTACCAGAGGAAGTAAAACAACAACGTGTTGAAGAAATTATGGAAATTCAATCTCAAATTTCGTATGATTTGAATCAAGAAAAAATTGGAAAACAATTTAGAGTAATGATTGATCGTAAGGAAGGTGATAACTTTATTGGACGTACAGAATATGATTCGCCAGACGTTGATAACGAAGTTTTGATTTCTGCAATTGATACCTATTTACCAGTTGGTGATTTTGTAAATGTAGAGATTATTGAAGCGTACGAATTCGATTTAATTGGTAAAGTGATTGATTAATCAATTCGAGATAAAAACAAAAAACCACTCAATTTGAGTGGTTTTTTTTATGTTTAATTTTTAGCGTTATTGCGACGTTTTTTCTTTAAACGATTCGTTTGAACTAATTGTTTATGTTTTGGATCTTTTAATTTGTCCACTAAAACTTGTAAATGATTTTCTTCTTTTTTTGTCTTTTTAGCCATTTTTCTTGGTTTTAAATTTGATTTAAATTAATCATTATTTTTCAAGTTTTCAAATTTAAAGTTTTAATTATAAAATATTTAACGTTTATTTTTTAGGTTTTGCTCCCATATGAAATACTAATTTACCGCCATTTACGATATCAAAATGATTTAAATTGAACGAAGAGTAAGACTTTCCATTAAGTTCTATTTTTTGAATGTAGACATTTTTCTTCGATTGATTTTTGACTTCAATTTCAAATTGTTTACCGTTTTCTAGATTTAAAATGGCATGATCTACCAATGGGCTTCCAATTGCGTAATCTGTCGATCCTTGTTGAACAGGATAAAAACCAAGTGCACTAAAAATATACCACGCACTCATTTGTCCTGTGTCATCATTTCCGCCCAAACCATCTGGTGTAGGTTTGTATTGCATATCTAAAATCATTCTAATTTTTTCTTGTGTTTTCCAAGCTTGTCCAGCCCAATTATATAAATAGGCAACATGATGAGCGGGTTCGTTTCCATGAACATATCCACCAATAATTCCTTCTCGAGTAATATCTTCTGTATCAGCAAAATATTCGTCAGGTAAATGCATTGTAAATAATTCATCAAGCTTTTCACCAAATTTCTTTTTGCCACCCATCGCATTGATCAATCCATCAGGATTTTGGGGAACAAAGAAGCTGAAATTCCATGAGTTACCTTCTATAAATCCTTGTCCATGCGTATTCAAAGGTTCAAATTCTTTTTTGAAACTTCCATCTGCTAATCGAGGACGCATAAATCCAATCGAAGCATCATAATTATTTTTCCAATTTTCTGAACGTTTCATAAATGTTTCATACACATCCATTCTGTTCAATTTTTTGGCAGCTTGTGCGATCGACCAATCATCGAAAGCATATTCTAACGTATTCGAAATTGATGTTCCATTTTTCTCGGCTGGTATAAAACCTTTGTCGATATAATCACCAATTCCTTCATAATCTCTTTTGTTCGCCGTAACAATACATGCATCTAAAGCAGCATTTGCATCACCATTATAAACTCCCTTTACAATTGCATCTGCAATAACCGTAACCGAATGATATCCGCTCATACACCAATTTTCGTTCGCATAATGCGACCAAATTGGTAGCATTTTTATTGGATTTTGTTCATAATGTTTCATCATCGATTTTACCATATCATTGTTACGTTTTGGTTGAATGATATTAAACAATGGATGTAAAGCGCGATAAGTGTCCCAAAGTGAGAAAGTTGTATAATTTGTAAAATCTTTTGCTTGATGAATTTCTTGATCTAAGCCTTTGTATTGACCATTTACATCCATGTAAGTTGTTGGATTGATAAATGTATGGTACATCGCTGTATAGAAATTTATTTTATCGTTTTCTGAAGCTTTGATCTGAATGCGATTCAATTCTTTGTTCCAATTTTCTTTGGCTTCATTTTTTACTTGTTCAAAATTCCAATGTGGAATTTCTGTTATCAAATTTTCTAAAGCATTGGTTTGACTGACAGGAGAAATAGCAAACTTTATTTTTACTTTTTCATTTTGTTCTGTATCGAAATCAAAAAACATTTTAATTTTTTTACCTTCAATCAAAGGGAAATTTTGTGTTTCGTTCCATTTTCTCCAAAATCCTTTATAATCGACTTGACCATCTTCATTTTTTTGACCATAATTTTTAAATGGTTTAGAAAAAGTCATCGCAAAATAAACTGTTCTATTTCTTGCCCAACCTCGTGTTTGTCGATAACCAGTAACTAATGTATCGTTCACAACTCTTACATACGTCCAAGTATTTTTGTCATCGTAATTGTAAATTCCCGTATTCAAATCAAAAATAATATGCGATTGAGTAGATTTTGGAAAAGTATATTGATGAAAACCAACTCGAGTAGTAGCGGTCATTTCAGCCCAAATGTTATAGTCCTCCAATTTTACTTTGTAATATCCGGCTTCAGCAAATTCATTTTGATGAGAAAACCTTGAACGATAACCACTTTCAGGATGTTGAGCAGTTCCGGGATTTAATTGCAATTTACCTACTGTTGGCATAATCAAAAAATCACCTAAATCAGAATGTCCTGTTCCATTAAAATGAGTGTGACTAAAACCTGTAATTGTTTTATCTTCAAAACGGTAACCAGCACAATAATCATATACTTTTGGATTATATTTATGATTGACAGAATAGGGAATAGAGTCGGTTTCGGGACTCAATTGTACAGCACCAAAAGGCACAGTTGCACCTGGAAATGTATGTCCCATTTTTTCGGTTCCAATCATTGGATTGACATATTTGACTAAGTTTTGTTGTTGTGCAAATCCTAAATTGTAGAAAAAAAATAGTGTGATTAATAATTTTAATTTCATCGATTTCGTTTTCAAGTATTAATTTAATCTAAAGTTAAAATAAATCATCGAAATCAAAAAAGAATGGAAAGCTTTTGACTTTCCTTTCTTGTAATATTTATAAAACCATTTCAGGAATATCTCCTTCAATAATTAGTTTTCCTTCTGTTGCATTTTTAATTTCTTCAACCGAAACTCCAGGCGCACGTTCCAATAATTTGAAACCACCTTCGGGTAAAATTTCTAAAACGGCTAGTTCTGTAACAATTTTTTTGACACAATTAATTCCCGTTAAAGGTAAAGTACAAGTAGGTAATAATTTAGATTCTCCGACTTTGTTTACATGTTGCATAGCAACAATAATATTATCCGCAGATGCCACTAAATCCATTGCGCCTCCCATTCCTTTTACCATTTTTCCTGGGATTTTCCAGTTTGCAATATCTCCATTTTCAGAAACTTCCATTGCGCCAAGAATCGTTAAGTTAATTTTTCGAGCGCGAATCATTCCGAAACTCATTGCCGAATCAAAGAAAGCTGATCCGGGCAAAGTGGTGATTGTTTGTTTACCAGCATTAATAAAATCAGGATCTTCTTCACCATCAATAGGAAAAGGTCCCATTCCCAATAAACCATTCTCAGATTGTAAAACAACATTTACATTTTCAGGAATATAATTAGCAACCAATGTCGGAATTCCGATTCCTAAATTTACATAATATCCGTCTTTTACCTCTTTTGCAATTCGTTTTGCAATTCCATTTTTATCTAACATTGCTTTTATGGTTTTGGTTGAACAGTTCTGTTTTCAATTCGTTTTTCGTACTTCGCACCCTGAATAATACGATTGACATAAACACCTGGCGTATGAATTTGATTTGGATTTAATTCACCAACTTCTACTAATTCTTCTACTTCTGCAATGGTAATTTTTCCACACATTGCTGCCGGATGATTAAAATTTGCAGTTGCACCACGAAAAACTAAATTTCCAGCAGTATCACCTTTCCAAGCTTTAACGATTGCAAAATCAGGTTCGAATGCATATTCTAACAAATATTCTTTCTCAATACCATGAAAAGTAAATTTTCTAATCTCTTTACCTTCAGCAACTTCAGTACCAACTCCTGCAGGAGTAAAAATTGCAGGCATTCCATAACCAGCAGCCATTAAACGAGTTGCTAAAGTTCCTTGTGGAATTAATTCTACTTCTAATTCTCCTGAAAGCATTTGACGCTCAAATTCAGCATTTTCTCCAACATAAGAAGAAATCATTTTTTTGATTTGTCGTCCTTGTAATAATAATCCTAAACCAAAATCGTCTACACCTGCATTGTTACTAATACACGTAAGGTTATTGATTTTTTTGTCTACCAATCCTTGAATCAAGTTTTCAGGAATTCCAGAAAGTCCAAAGCCTCCAACAGCAAGCGTCATTCCGCTTTCTACGCCTTGTAGCGCTTCTTCGATGCTGTTTACTTTTTTGTTTATCATTTTTGTTGTGTTTGATCAAATATAATTCTAATGTTAAAGATAAATAAAAACCATTCATATTTCAATTAACCTACAAAAATCTTAGGTTAACCTCTTAAATTTAGATAGCAAAATATCGATATATACTTTTGTTTAGAAGATTATATGAGGACATGATAAAGTTGTGCAAGGCTGAGAATCGAAATTTATTTGAAAATAAATTTATTAGGATAAATGCTTTAAATGATACAAATCCGATTTTGGATTTTGCTTTTATTGATGATGTTGCGTTAAGCGGAATGGGTACTTATCAAAAAGTAATCAAAGAAAGTGGTTATATTATTTTAATGCCTTTATTGAATAATATTCGCTTGAATATGAATGGTTTTAATTGGAAAATTGAAGTCAATCAATCATTTGTTTATTACTTAGAAAAAGGAACTATAATAGAAATAGAAGGCGATTTGAGCAACGATTTTTCTTATTTCTATGCGTTATTCATCGTAAAAGAAAAACAGCAAATTGCTAAAATGATTGTTCCAATTGATTTGGATAGAGAGAATCGTTTAGAGAAAATAATCCGACATGATTTGTTTAATGTTTTTTTAGGAAAATTTGACTTGAGAAAAGAATCTGAATTACCATTCAAAAGAAACGAAAGAAGTTGGTTAATCATTTCTTTGACAGGTATTTTTGAAGTTCACAATCGTTTAATAGAATCAAGAGATTTATTACAAATAAGATCTGATGAGAATGTTGAATTTGAATCGTTGAGCGAAAATTCTTTGTTAATGGTAATTGATTACTAATGTTAAAAATACATAACAAAATGGAAAGAAAAGATTTTATAAAAAATAGTTTAGGATTATTAGGAGCAAGTTTAATTGTTCCAAAAGTGTTGATGAGTTGCAAAGATTCTACTGTTGTAAATGATTGTGAAGTATGGGCCTCTGAAACAGAAGGTCCATTTCCTACAAAAAAGCCAGAAGATTTTTTATCAAAAAATATAAAAGGCGATCGAACAGGAGTAGAGGTGACAATCAAAATTAATGTAACCAATGTTGATGAAAGCTGTCAACCTTTAATAGACGCGATTGTTGATATTTGGCATTGTGATAAAGATGGAAATTATTCGCAATATGGCGGAATACGAATGCAACCAACCGATTATAAATCGTATAAATTTTTGAGAGGTAGACAAGTAACCGATGAAAATGGAAATGTTGAATTTAATTCTATTTTCCCAGGTTGGTACGAAAGTCGCGCAACGCATATCCATGTTCATATTTACGATCAAAAAGGAAAATCATTAAAAGTGACTCAAATCGCTTTTCCAGAAAGTGAAAATTCTGTTGTAGAAATTGTAAATTCAGCCAAAGAATATGGTTATACAAAAGGTTTGAATGGCTATACGTACAATGAGAATGACAATGTTTTTACAGATGATACAGACGGAAATCAATTGGCAAAAGTGAGCGGAAGTTTAGAAAAAGGATATACAATTGAGGCAGATATTGTAATTTCTACAGAAAATATAGAGAAAGCAAAAGAGCCGATGGGCGGAGGGCCAGGAATGCCTCCACCTCCAGATGGAATGCCTCCTTTTGATAGAAAACCAAAAGATGAAAACAATTAAAAAAGTTCAGTTTGCTTATCGTTTAGTGATTGATGCTTCGACAACGTCAATTTGGGATAAATATGTTTTTCATGCGACGTACAAAGAGTATTATTTGCAAGAGCAACTTTTTCAACAAGAAACGCATAAAGTAGAAACTTTTCGAGAATTGTTGCGCCAAAATAAAAAAGCAGAGCAATTGCATTATTTGGTAGGAATGGAGGCGATTCCTTATATCGAACAATTGGAAGGAAATTTGTATCAAATCACAGATAATTTGAACAAAATCCACCTTAATTTTGTAGATTTCGAGTTGGATATTATAAATTCATCTAATCAAAATCACATAAATCACAAGGTTGCGCTTACGTTTTATACCAAACAATATTTCTATTTTGGAGAAGTGAACAATCATTATTTAATTTCTTCGGATGAAGAATTAAAAACTAATATCAAAACATTGATGATTCCAAATAGACAACATTTTTCTATTGTTTCAATTGAATTAGAAGATGAATAAAGTAAAAATTACTAAGAGAGAAATCGTTATTTTCAGCATAGTTTCAATTATTTTTCTGTTGATTCCATTTATTGCTGCGCCAAATTTTTCGAGCGATCAATCTATTTTCAAAACAGGTTTTTTCAAGCGAATGCTTTTCGAAAATATCTTGTTGTTAGTGTTCTTTTTGGTGAATTATTTTGTGTTAATTCCAAAATTATATTTTCAGAAACGTTATTTTTTCTACATCATTATTCTCATCATTTTCTTTTTTGTAGTGTATAAAGTTCCAGAATTTGCGTTTCATTTTAACAAAGTTCCACCAAAAGCTCCGCCTTTTAATCGTTTTGAGCCTCGAAAACCGCCTCGCGATTTTATGATGTGGAGTCCGAAAATTATTATGTTTTCGATGATGGCGATTGTTTCGCTTTTTATACGTCAAAATAAACGTTTTCAGGAAATGAAAAATGAGAAACATTTGTCTGAAATTGCTTATTTGAGAGCACAAATTAATCCTCATTTTTTGTTCAATACGTTGAATAATATTTATGCTTTAACGCTTCAAAAATCTGATTCTGCTTCGGATGCGGTGATGAAATTATCCAAAATGATGCGATTTGTGGTTTCGGATTCTTCCAAAGATTTTGTGCCGTTGCAACAAGATTTAGATTATATCAAGAATTATATTGAGTTGCAAAAATTGAGATTAACGCACAAAGAATCTGTTATTTTTGAGGTTGAAGGAAATCCTGCGGATTTAAGAATTTCACCATTAATTTTAATTAATTTTATCGAAAATGCATTCAAATATGGCGTAATTGATGAAGATTCGCAACCCGTTATTATTTCGATAAAAATTGAGCAACAAACATTATTTTTAAACGTAGAAAATACCATTTCGGAAGAGGTAAATCTTGAAACTGAAAAAAGTGAAATTGGTTTGAAAAATACGAAAAAGAGATTAGATTATTTTTATACAAATCATTATAAATTAGCTATTCATAATGATTTATCTAAATTTATTGTTGAACTAAAAATTTTCTTGAATGATTAAAGTAATTGCGATGGATGACGAACCGTTGGCATTGATGGTAATCGAAAATTATTGTTCTAGAAATGAACATGTGGAGTTAGTAAAAACCTTCTCAAATTTGAAAGATGCGCAGAAATATATCAATCAATTTCCAATCGATTTGATGTTTTTGGATATTCAAATTTCGCGTACAAATGGAATGGAATTTTACAAAAATATGGAGAAGAAAATTCCCGTTATTTTTACCACAGCTTTTGCGGAATATGCGGTTGATGGTTTCAATGTTGCGGCGATAGATTATTTGTTGAAACCGATAGATTACGATAGATTTGAGGAAGCAGTGAATAAAGCGGTGTTGATTTTGGTGGATAAAAAACTGAATGAAAACAAAGAGTTTTTGACAATTCGAGCTGATTATAAACTGAATAAAATTGCGTACGATGATATCGATTTTATCGAAGGTTTGGACGATTATGTAAAAATTCATCTCGAAAATAGAAAGCGAATTACGGCTCGAATATCGATGAAATCTATCTTAGAAAAACTGCCCGATCAACTTTTTGTGCGTGTTCATCGATCTTATATTGTTTCGATAAAAAAAGTGAAATCAATTCAAAATAAAGTCTTATATTTGAAAGAAGAAGAAATTCCGATTGGCGAAACGTATAAAAATGTCATTCTAGAGTTTTTCAAAGTTTAAGTTGTTAGGAAAATGGAAAAAAAAGTGATTAGTCGATTTATCGTAAACATTTTTTTTTCCAATTTTTTTTTAATTCTACTTTCTATTGCGCTCAATATCGAGACGAATATCAAAATTGGTTTACCATTTAATTCGATTGCGTATTATGCTTTTATTAGCACCATTACGGTATTGTTTTATTTGTACGCCTACAGAATTCCAAAATCTTTAAAATCTTCCAATAATCCAAGAACTCAGTTCTACATTACGCATCGCAAATTTGTTCATTTTTACACTTTTATTTTAGCTGTAATCGCATTAATTTCTGGAATTATTTTAGCGATAAATTGTTTACCGAATTACGAAATATTAACTTGGAAATGGTTGGCTGTTTTATTTTTTACGACAGTTTTATCCTTTGGTTATTATGATTTAAAATTAGGAATTTCATTACGTAAAACGATGTTGTTAAAACCATTTTTAATTGGCTGGACTTGGGCGATTACAACCGTTTTTTTACCTGTTTTATTTTTGATGTTGAAGAATGAAACGCATTATGTCATTGATGCAAAATTCTATTTTCTATTTTCTCAAACCTTTATGTATTGCGTTGTGAATGCGATTTTGTTTGATTTGAAAGATTATGAAGATGATAGCAACCGAAATTTAAAAACCTTTGTTGTAAAATATGGTTATCATTTTACGTTAAACCGCATTATTATACCCTTAATATTTCTAGGATTTTTGAGTTTTGTAATCTTCGGAATATGTTATGGATTACCACTTCACCGCATATTGTTTATGTTAATTCCGATTGTTTTTTTAGCTATTTTCGCCTTTAAACTCAATCGTCCAAAAGCCATTTTATATTATTTAATTGCGATTGATGGAATGATTTTGTTGAAAGCAATTTGTGGAATTTTAAGCGTAATTTTATTCGAATAATGAATTACAATTTTATTGCGCCATATTATCATTCGTTGAGCCAGTTGATTTTTTTAAATCGTCAACATCAAGCTCATTTTGTGATTTTAAAATATTTGAAAAAGAATGATAAAATCTTGTGGGTTGGAGGAGGAGCGGGAAAATTTATCGCTGAAATAGAAAAGTTAAATCTAAAATTGGATATAGATTATGTTGATTTTTCTTCGAAAATGATTGATTTAGCAAAAAAAGAAAAAACGTCGAACTTAAATATAAATTTTATTGTTGCGGATATTTTTGATTTCGAAACGGATAAAAAATATGATGTGGTGATGACTACTTTTTTGTTTGATCATTTTAATCAATCCAAAGCAGAAGAATTATTTAGTCAATTAAATTCGTATTTGAAAGTAGAAGGGTTGTGGTTTTATGTTGATTTTGTACAAAATCAGAAAGGTTGGCAAAAAAGTGTGACGAATGTGATGTTGAGCTTTTTTAGAATTGTTATTGGTTTGGATATTTCTCAATTGCCTAAAATGCATCAAAGTTTTCTACCCAATTTTAAAATCGTCGAACACAAATTCTTTTTCAAGAAATATATAGAAAGTATCGTTTATCAAAAGAAATAAAAAAAGCGATTCAATAAATTGAATCGCTTTTATTTTACATATAATCGGTGTCTAATTTACCTTTTTTGAACTGAATGATATTCATTTTATTCATTGCCCAAATGCATGGATACATTGGATCGAATTCCCATTTCTTAACTGCGAAATTAGGACGTCCGCCAAATTTATGGTGATTGTTATGTAAACATTCTCCCCACATTAACCAGTCAATCGGCATCAAGTTTGTCGAAGTATCTCCAACATCGTAATTACGGTAACCTAATTTGTGTGAAAACCAGTTGATGATTACACCATGTAGTGGGCTCATCAAAACTTGCATCGGAATGAATACAAAATAAGTCCAAAGTGGAGCGTCAACAGCAACATAAATTAATATGTAAATGATTACCCAAGCTAAACGTACAGCATTATTTCCAGCAAATCTATCCCAAGAACGCCAAGAAGGAACACCTTTTTTGAATTTTTCTAAAACTTGTGTTTTATCGTGGTCAATTTCGTTGTAAACAATACGAGTTCTCCACATCATCGCAAAGAAATTTGGATCATATTGTGGCGAATGTGGATCCTTTTCTGTGTCTGCATACGCGTGATGATGTCTGTGCATAACCCCGTATGTATAGGGACTTAGATAAGATGAACCTTGAAAAATCCACGCTAAAACGTGAAATATTTTTTCCCAAGCTCTTGACATCGTAAACATTGCATGTGATGCATATCGGTGATGAAAAAAAGTTTGGAAAAATAAAGAAGCATACCAATGTATAACAAAGATAATGATTACTGCTGTCATTACTAATTTTAAATTTTTACAAATATAATCGTTAGGATTGTGAATTCCACTAATTAAAATCATAGAACTCATAAAATTATTGATTATTTATAATGAAAAAATTTAATTATAATCTGCTCTAATCAAATAAATTATCCATTTAATAGTAGGTTTTTAAATGTAATTATTTAATACTAAATACGTTGATTAAATAAATGTTAAAGTTATAAACCTAAATAAGCAATTATTTCTTTTGCGACTGCTGCACCAGCTCTATTTGCAAAGAAGATGAAAAGACTTTGAAAGCGAAATATCCAATTGCTTACAAGCATATCAAGAAGTTTGAAACAACAACTAACAAAACAGGAATTGCTTTACCCGAAGTTTTGAAAACAAGAAAACCGTTTTGGTATTCTTGCACCCGAAGAATCGGCAAATATTTTCATTTCCATAAATCCAAGCCAACGACTATTCTTTTCGTTCAGCAAATCGCCTTTGTATCTCAATCAAAGATTGGTTGCCATTCGTGTAAAAAAGAATGATGTTGAGATTGTGTCGGCTTTACTTAATTCAATCGTTTCTCTTTTGATTGTTGAATTAAACGGTGTTTCAAGAAATTTAGGAGCATTGGACTTGAACGCAGACTTTTTCAAAACAAAAATGAAAATATTTGACCCAAGTTTGCTTTCAGACAAACAAAAAGAAAGTATTCTTGCGAAATTTGAAACTATTAGCAAACGACAAATTCAAGATTACGAAAACGAATACAAACAGAAAGACAGAATTGCTTTTGATGAAGCAGTTTTGAAAGCCTACGGCTTCAAAACTGATATTCTTCCGCAACTTTATTCACTTTTAACGGAAACCATTCGCAATAGAGTGGAAATGAAAAATAGGTAAAACTTATACATTTGGTAGCACATTTGCATTTTTCCAACCACACAAAGCCAAACAAAAAATGCAAAAGAGCTACCAAGCCAACGCTCAACAAAGCGACTGAAAAGAGCCACTACCGATAACAAGGGTAACTGTTGCATAACTC
>NZ_DEVJ01000058.1:0-4204 GCF_002362875.1 Empedobacter sp. UBA3239
TTTTTAGGGAAGATTACATTCATTGAATAATTACAGCTAACGTTTTTAGGATTTGCGAAGAACAGTGGAGAATTTGAACGATAGTTCAATTTCGTACGTTAAAGCAAATTGCTTTGTTATAACGAAATTAGTTGATTGTTATTGTAAAAGCAATTTTGCGGGAGGAAAAAACACAGGTTGAAAGTTTACTTTCAGCCCGTTTTTTGCAAAACACATTTTAACGGAAGTTGTAATTAATCTTTGAATAATGATATATCATTAATTAGTTTGTGTAAAATGACAAACATTTTCATTTCTTGATCTATATTATTTTTTGGATATATTTTTTTAGTAAAAAGGATATATTTACCTAAAAAATTAAAGGAAACATAAGCTTGGAATTTATAAGATTGCAGACTATCAATACTAAAAAATGGAAAGATGTTTGCTCTTGCTATTTTTTCATTTTCGTCTATAATTGTTATTAAGTTAGCTACATCTAAACTTCCTGTGTGTGCAATTTCAGATAGAGTCGAATATAATTCTTTTG
The DNA here is from genome assembly GCF_002362875.1 of Empedobacter sp. UBA3239. Taxonomy (NCBI): domain Bacteria; kingdom Pseudomonadati; phylum Bacteroidota; class Flavobacteriia; order Flavobacteriales; family Weeksellaceae; genus Empedobacter; species Empedobacter sp. UBA3239. The sequence continues at coordinate 530 of NZ_DEVJ01000058.1, forward strand.
TAACTCCTTTAGATTCGTTATTAACGTTTGGTGTTTTTTTTGTTAACTTGATAATTTCTTTTTTCTCAAGTTCTGAAAATCTCGTAGATGCTTCTAATTGCTTTCTTATTAATGTAGTTGCTTCAATTATATCACCATCCATTATTAATTTATTAATTAAAAAATGTGTCCTTAAAAAAGAAGCACAAATACTTATTTGATAAGATATATTATCATTTATTTCTTTGGTTGGAGTATAAAAATTTCTTGAAATTTTAAGAAATAAACCATCTATCAACATTCTAAAATCTGAAAGTTTATCAATTTTTGATTCTTCAGTTTTATATTTTTTATTTGAATTAAATCTAGAAGTATTAGATTTAGTAATAAAGTCCTCAATTTCTTCAAAATAACTAATAATAATTTCTTCAAATTCTTCTATTGAGTTTTCCATAAAATTTCTGCTAACATATTTTTTTACGAAACAATTATAGCTTTAGCTTCGTATAAATAACAAATATACAAACAAAACTAATTTATAACCATTATTGTGTAAATAAACAAAGGGTTCTATATAGAACCCTTATATTAATCTGGTATATTATGTATAAAAAAAGCCTCAGATAATATCTAAGGCTGTTTATTTTTTTTAAGTGCACCACGAATGCAAATGATTAATGGGACACTATTATATTACAAATATACAATTATTCTTTTATTAAATAACTATATCCTAATTTTTTTTCAATAATTTGTTTTATAACATCATTGTTTTCAAACTTATTGAATAATTCATGTAATCTAATTTCAAGTTCATTCTTTCTAGAAATTGAAATATTATTAAGCAGATATATTAACGCTTTTATTGCAGAATCTAAACTATGACTGTATTCATTGTTAAAAGGAGTATTAGGAATACCACTTACTCCTTCATCTATATGTAAATCATAAATAACTCCGCTATGTGCACAACTATTGCGAACAAAGACTAAAGTATCTAAAAAGTTCTGAAGTTTTTCAGGTTTCTTGAGCGAATACCGTAAAGAAATTTTTTTTCTAACATCCTGATCGATAATATGCTCATATACTTTAACTATTGATCCAAATGTATAGTATTCAAATGTTTTCCAACACGGTGCATATTTATCTTCTGGATATTTTTGATGATGTTTGCAAATTTGAATATTTTTTTTCTTAAAATTATTATTATAATGTGATTTTATATCTTTCAAATATTCTTCTGACATTATAGCAGGATCTGTGTACCAAATCGAGTTATTATTATAATGCATCGAAACCCAGTAAATTAGGTTAGTTCTAAAATTTAATTCTAGTCTGTTTATATATTTTATTAGCAAATATCTTAAATCTACGTCTAAATAATACAAGTCAATTACAGTCGAAAATTTAGTCCCTTCTACGAAATTATGATTTTCATCTATTTCGAATGGATACCAATAAAACCCTAATCTATAGTAACCAATATCTAATAAAATTTCTTTGATCTTATCATTCTCTAAGTCAAAAAACATACCTCTATCAATCAGCTTAGTAATTTGATTTTCTATACTCGTAAATGTATCAGCCATTTATTTTCAATATTTGTATTGATTAAGATTTAAAATATAAATTGCCTTTCTACCAGTTGTTTCTTCTGAACTGATCAACTCATCGTTTTTTAAGTTCCTCATAACACCAGCGATAGCAACAGAAGTTATTTCTTTTGGTACTAATTTCAACCGAACTAACTCCTCTTTTATTTCAGCAACAGTTTTACCTTTATTAAGAAAGTTAGTATTTACTATATGCTCTCTAATTTTTGATGTCAATTTTAAAGATTCTATCCTATCTTTTGGTAATTCATTGAGAGGTTTAAGAGGAATTTTAAAGTCTAATAATGTTTCTAATGGGTACTGAACGGCTTTTGCATATTCAACGTAATAATCTATATTGGTAGTTATACCTTTTTCAATACTATTGATTGTGTTTTCTGTTATAGTTGTTAATATAGAAATATCTTTTCTGGTATAGTTTAATTCTATACGCTTATTTAATAAAGACTTACCTAACTTTTCTCTATAAGCAGGTGAAACTAATCTATCTTTTCTATTATTATCACTCAACTCTAATGTTATTTTAAATTAATTAGATATAAATTTGCATGTAACAAAATATTTATCTATATTTGACTATAATTAATTAAGCGACAGTTATTAAACTCGAGTCTTGTTATCGAAAACGGCTAATTTAAGATGACGCAAGACCAATAGGGTTGTCGCTACCTCATATTTTGTATATTTGCATTCTATGGGGTGGTTTTCTCTATCGGATATTTCGTCAAAGGTTCTTAGCCGTACCTCGATTTAAATTGAAGATAGGAAATCGCCCCTCTTCATATCTCGACTCGTTCCATAAAACCCAACACAAAATGAGAACGAAACAATTTCCATTCATCCGTAAAAAACCACCAGACAAAGTCTGTTTGTTTATTCCATTCTTTTAAAGAACAATACCCCGTATTTATAGCATTTTTAAAACACGGATCGTAAAGTAAAGGGCTGACCTTTCTTTACACGCTCTCTATCAGAGCCTCGGTAAGGAGACTTTGAAAGCATTCGTTTTATCTTTTTTATTCGCACAATAAATTTAAAACGTTTAATATCATTTTCCAAATTTATTGGGGCTACTACCTGTTTTAAGTTGTAAGTAATGAGTTATAAGTAATAAGTTGAATGTATGATGTACAGATTAGATGTTAGTTGTTTGAGTTGAGTCTAAATCAAATATATAGGATGCGATTCTGAGACAAGTCAAGAATGACAAAACTCATTGTAGAAAGTGAATTTGAATATTGAAAAAGGAATTAAAAAAATGTCATATGATTTGGAGGCGAGTGTCAAAAAGCTGAGATGCATGATTAAGATTATTCATTTTTTTTCTTGATAAAAAACACATTTGAGATTAAGAGGAGAAGCTTTATAAGCTTCGGTATATTACTTTTTGCTTGATCAAAAAGTAATCAAAAAATCAAGACCGCGATTTTCGACGTTCAATTACCATTTTACGCACTAAAAAGATTAAATGATTCGCATACGCTCACTAATCTTTTTTACGCTTGTTTCAATGGATTGAAGCTCGTCTGCAAATCGTATGTCAACTCTAAAATTCGTTATTAAAAAGTGGATTTGAGTATTAATAAAACCGTAAAACGTAAAGCGTAAAACTTATAACGTAAAAACAAAAACCCCTTTCCCAAAAACAAAGTTGGCGCGATGTACAGGAAAAGGAGTGGCTTTTAAAACTAATGTTGAATTTTAAAAACTTATGTAAAATTATGAAAGAGTAAACAGATTCACACTCTATCCCCCGAAGACACCATAAGAAGAAAGTAAATGATCTTCATAAAGTAATTAGTGTTAAATTTTAGTTTTCATTTATTAATGTATTTTTTAAAACTTGTCTATCGGGGGAATTTCTTTTTAAGAGGAATATATTATAAACAGGCACGCGCGCGCGAAAAAATAGAGATGAAATTCTAAATTGAATTTACGATAATTAGTAGCTTATTATTTTATTACGTTCATTTTTTTTCTTGATAAAAAAAACGAACCAAAAGTTATTCATATGATTTATTATTATTTTTAAGGTATTCATGAATGCAAAGCATTACAAGACCGCGATTTTCGACGTTCAATT
>NZ_DEVJ01000058.1:4457-5572 GCF_002362875.1 Empedobacter sp. UBA3239
TGTCAACTCTAAAATTCGTTGTTATAAGTGAATTAGAATATTGATAATAAAAAACACGTAAAACGTTAAGCGTACAACGTAAAACTTGATAAAAAACATTGTGGTTAGATAAATTAAGTGTTAAAAAGTGTTAAAATCCTGTATCGGTGTATATCGAAAATGACACTTTTCTGTATCGGTTGTGTATCCGCGCTGTATCCATTCTGTATCCATTGTATATCCGTTCCGTATGGTTTGTTCGGTGTTCGTGTATCGATGTTTAATTGTAAAATGTAGTATGTATTAAGTAAAATGTACAAATTAGATGTTAGATATGAGATATGAGATATGAGATTGAGGTTGAGGTTGAGGTTGAGGTTGAGGATGAGATTCTTTGAAAGGTCAGAATGACAAAGAATTTGAGTATTGAAAAAGGAATTAAAAAAATCCGACGATTTAGAATCGAAATGCAATTCAACTCTAAATTATTGGAATAAAAAAGTTGGAGTGTCTGAGTGGAGCGAGTTGCCAACTTTATGGAAATAATTTATTTAGTTGAATTACCTGAGCCATACCATGGCTCCTCCTTTTAATTTCAAATGTTTTTTGGATGAGCTTCCCCGAAGGGCATATGAATTCAATATTCATAAAATAGAAAAGTAATGAATAAAAAAGTGATAGAAAGATTTCTCAATACCTCGAAATGACATATTGAATGAGATTCTGAGACAAGCTCAGAATGATAGCTAGATGATAAGCTTTGATGAGTATCATAATTATAAAAAGGATTTTAAATTCATTTTTGTCTTGACACAAAAACGAACCAAAAAGGTCAAGACCGCGATTTTCGACGTTCAATTCTCATTTCACGCACTAAAAAGATTAAATGATTCGCATACGCTCACTAATCTTTTTTACGCTTGTTTCAATGGATTGAAACTCGTCTGCAAATCGTATGTCGACTCTAAAATCCGTTGTTAAAAGTGATAACGAATTTGAGTATAGAAAAAGGATGAAGAAACTGGCATTAAAACTCTCACGTTAAGAAAATGGATGAATGGAGCGTTAAAAAGGTTTTAGCCCGTAGGGTTTTTAAAATCTTTAGTGAAATGAGGGCATTTTTAGTAGAGAGGTTT
>NZ_DEVJ01000035.1:0-31478 GCF_002362875.1 Empedobacter sp. UBA3239
ACGCCGATGCAAATGCACCAGCAACAAGATTTAATACCAAAATCGTACAAAAAGAAAAACAGTACAAATACGAATATATGTACTGTTTAAAATAAAATTTTATTGGTCTAATCCTGTATCATTTTTTCAGGACGTTACATTTTACTATTGCATTTCCATTCTTCGCATTCCACCGCCTTCTCTTGGTCGGTCTCCGTTTCCGCCTTTTGTCGATTTACCACCAAACTGATTTAAGTTGAATGTTAACGAGAACATTACAAAACGAGTCAGAATATTATTGCGTTGATCGATTGTTGATTCTGCTGTAATTGTACGCGTATAACTGTTATTTTGATTCAATAAATCGTACACTTTCACACCAGCTTCCAACTTATCATCGAAGAAACGATACATCAAACTTGTATTCCACAAAAAGAAATCACGCTTGAAACCTGCTGCCATTCGAGAGTTATAATTGTAACTGAAATCATTTGTCCAAGTCAAATTTTTAGGAAAAGTAGATATCGTTTTAATTCCAAAATTGTGCGTAATATTATTTTGATTATCAATTGAGTAATTGACATATTTAGAATTTGTGAAGTTCAAACGATAAGAAGGTGAAATCGTTAAATAATCACCATAATCCCAATTTAATCTCAATGTAGGTGAAAGAGTTGTATTGTATTGCTCATATTTTACCGCATCTCTAAATCCTTGTGTTAAAGCATAACTCGCCGACATTCCTACATTTACTCTAAATTTATTGATTCCTTTTTGATATTGTTTATTAAAGAAAAAGTTACCATTCAGACGATAATTTCCTTTTACATTTTCATATGTTGTTGTTCGTTTATAAATCGAATAATCCATTTCTGTGTAATTCACAATATTCGATTCGTTGTATGTATAACCTAAGTTAGCGTTAAATCCTTGACGCGTTTTACGATCAAAATTGCTGAACATCAAATTGATTTGATGCGCTTTATTTGGATCAAGATCTGGATTACCTTTGAAAACATCTAACGGATCAGTTTCATCTAAAATCGGTAAAACTTGTGATGTCGAAGCCAAACTTGTCTGATAATTATACATTAAAGAAAGCGAGTTGTTTCCGCTTTGATAACGAATATTTCCCGAAATATCTGGCAAAGTTTTGTTTTGAGTTGAGCTGTAATCATCTGCTTTGAATGTTCCAAAATTTTGTTGATTATAGATATTTGCTCCAAAACGTATAGTTGCTGAAATTTTATTTTTGTTCAATAATAATTGTGCATATGGATTAAATTCATTCAATTGAGTTGAATAAAAACGCGTCAAATCATTGTTCAAATTGTCATATTCTCCCGTTATATCATTATAATTCCACGTTCTATTATTGGTTTCAGAATCGGTTAAATTATAAGCAGAACCTACAGCAATTTTCAAAGAATCTGTAATTGGATACGTATATTTTACATCAAAATTGTATTGATTATTCTTCGACATATTTTTTTCATTGATGTTTCGATAAATATCCGCTATCGAATCATTTGTATATAAAGTTGTTGAATTGATGAACGAATTTCGATCTGTTTTACCAATCGAAATACTTGAATTAAAGTCTAAATAAGATTTATTTTTGAATTTCTGATTAAGTGATAATAATGTATTAAATGTATTCGAATTTGATTTTCCATTCGATTTTTGATTCATTTGATTTCTCAAATCACCTAAATCAGAATATGTATTACTATCCGAAATAGATGAATTTGTAGATGATGAATTACTAAATGATGGATAAAAATAAATTTTAGTGTTGTTTTTCGTCCATTCTAAATTTGTTCCAAAATTATGACCATACGTTTCACTTTTAGTTTTAGAATTGGCATCAGAAGTATAAATATTTTTTGGAGCAAAATTTTCGATATGTTTGTATTGATCATTTTTTGAAAACGAATGATTTAAACGGTAATCAGCTCCAATTTTCAAATTATCATTTAATTGATCGCTATAATTCAATCCAATCGAAGTATTTGTCGTTACTCCATCAGAACCTCTTCTTCCCATTCCACCACGACCACGCGAACCTTCACCGCTTGTCATTCGAGAAGCTGCAATATCCGTCGAAGACCCAATCAAACTAATTTTCTTTTTACCTTTAAAATAATTTGCCATCAAATTGCCTTCGTAATGATTATCCGTTCCATAACCCGCCGTAGCTTTGAGCATATAACCTTTCTTTTTATCTTCTTTCAAGATAATATTTATCGAAGATTTATCCGATTTCGAACGTTCTCCAGAGAATTTTTCGTTCTTCGTTTTATAATCCGAAACCTGAATTTTTTTGATAATATCCGCAGGTAAATTTTCTAACGCAACTTTTCCGTCTGTTCCAAAAAATGGTTCACCATCAATTAAAATCTCATTAACATCTCTTCCATTTACCGTGATATTTCCGCTATCATCCATCTCAAAACCTGGTAATTCTCTCAACAAAGCTTCCAAATTTGCATTCGGTTTTACTTTGTAAGAATCAGCATTATATTCGATTGTATCTTGTTTTACAACCATAGGTTCCACATTTGTCACTACAACTTCATCCAAATCATAAATCATAGGATTGATGATAATTGTACCAAGATCGATATTGTTTTTGATGGATTCGAAACTTTGTTTGAAAACGCCTTCTAAAGGATCATCAATAATTAAATAAACTGGTTTATCTTGAAGATTAATTTCAATCTTGAACCTACCATCATCATCTGTAGATGTCGTAGAAATTTTAGTAGAATCGGCTTTGTTTCCTAAAATAACTTCAGAATCAGTTAAAGGAAAATTAAGTACATCCGTTACTTTTCCTGTAATTGTGACTTTTTCTTGTCCAAAAGAAAAAATCGTAATCAAACTAAAAAGAAATGATAGAATATATTTTGTCATGAGATGAATTGGTTACTTCATCTGTTAGACATCAAATTTTGGGCAAAGTTTAATTTTGATTAAAGTTTTTCCCAACTTTTATCCGAAATTTTATTTAGATCAATTTCAGAAGTTGTAATAAAAAGAGGTGTAATTTCTACAATTCGCTTTACCTGAGTTGTTTTTAGGTTAGATTTAGGACAAAATGTTTCGATTAAAACAATTTTTTCTGAATCAGAAGAATTGGATTTATAAAGCGTTTTTTGAATTTTTTTATCAATCTTCCAATTTGTACAACTTCCAATATTATAATATTCGAATGTTAAAAGTGGAAGAAATCCGAAGATAATTCCAAACATAAATTTCATCACATTCATAAAACTCCATCCGTCTTTCTTTTTGATAGAAAGTAGAAAAAGCACATAAATACTAACTGCCGCAGCAAATGTTAAAAGCTTTGGAAATAGTTTTGCAAAGTTATGATTCGCGAATTCTAAACTGATAAAATCTCCAATCAGAAAGTATCCAATAAACCATATAATAAAAATTGTACAGATGATTAAGATAATATTTCGAAGAGTTTTATTCATTTCACTTTAAGGTTTGTGTGGTATAAATATAAAAATATTCCTGTCAATAGACAGGAATACTCATACTAAAATAGATTTATTTATAAGATTTCAATAAATTCTCTAAAATTTCGCAGGCACATTCCGCCAAGTTTGTTCCTGGACCAAAGATTGCATCTGCACCATTTTGATAAAGATAATCATAATCTTGACGCGGAATAACACCTCCGACTACGATATAAACATCATCTCTACCTAATTTTTTCAATTGTTTTACAACTTCCGGAACCAACGTTTTGTGTCCTGCAGCCAAAGAAGAAATTCCTAAAATATGAACATCATTCTCTACAGCTTGTTTCGCAACTTCTGCTGGCGTCTGGAACAATGGAGAAATATCCACATCAAATCCCATATCCGCAAAAGAGGTTGCAACGACTTTAGCACCACGATCGTGACCATCTTGTCCCATTTTAGCTACCATAATACGAGGACGGCGTCCGTCTTCTTCAGCAAACTTGTCAGCTAAATTACGAGCTTCCTCAAATTTATTCATTTTACCTGCTTCCATGGCATAAACTCCTTGAATTCCTCTTGTAATCGCTTTATGACGTCCAAAAACAGTTTCTAATGCATCAGAAATTTCACCTAAAGTAACACGGCGACGAGCCGCTTCGATAGATAATTCTAATAAATTTCCTTCACCTGTTTCAGCAGCTTTTGTTAATTGTGCTAAAATATCTTGTACAGCTTCGCTATTACGCTTCGCCTTAATTTGATTTAATCGATCAATTTGTTTTTGACGAACAGCTGTGTTGTCAACTTCTAAAATTTCGAACTCTTGTTGTTCTAATTTCGAGCGGTAAGCATTTACACCTACAATCGCAACTTCACCAGAATCAATTTTGGCTTGTTTTTTTGCAGCAGCTTCTTCAATACGCATTTTTGGAATTCCAGCTTCTATGGCTTGCGTCATTCCACCTAATTCACGAACTTCTTGTATATATTCCCACGCTTGATTTGCCATTTCATTTGTCAAAGATTCAATCATAAAACTTCCTCCAAAAGGATCAGCTGTTCTACAAATTTGAGTTTCTTCTTGTAAAATGATTTGTGTATTACGTGCAATACGCGCCGAGAAATCTGTTGGTAAAGCAATTGCTTCGTCCAATGCATTGGTATGCAAAGATTGTGTTCCACCTAAAGCAGCAGCTAAGGCTTCGATCGCTGTACGACCAATATTGTTATAAGGTTCTTGCTCTGTTAAACTCCAACCAGAAGTCTGACAGTGTGTTCTCAACATTAATGATTTTTTATTTTGAGGCTCAAATTCTTGCATCAATTTTGCCCATAACATACGAGCAGCTCTCATTTTTGCAATTTCTTGAGGGAAATTCATTCCAATGGCCCAGAAAAACGATAAACGAGGAGCGAAGTCATCAACTTTCAATCCCGCTTCCAAACCAGTTTTTACATATTCGTAACCATCTGCAAGTGTATAAGCCATTTCCAAAACAGGCGTAGCTCCAGCTTCTTGCATGTGATAACCCGAAATAGAAATAGAATTGAAACGAGGAATTTTTTGAGAAGTATATTCGAAAATATCTGCAATAATTTTCATTGAAGGAGTTGGCGGATAAATGTATGTATTACGCACCATAAACTCTTTCAAAATATCATTCTGAATGGTACCAGAAAGTTGTTCTTGCGAAACACCTTGTTCTTCTGCAGCTACAATGTAGAACGCTAAAATAGGAAGAACAGCTCCGTTCATTGTCATCGAAACCGAAATTTTATCCAATGGAATTTCATTGAACAAAATTTTCATATCTTCTACAGAATCTATCGCAACGCCAGCTTTACCTACATCTCCAACAACACGTTCATGATCTGAGTCGTAACCGCGGTGAGTAGCCAAATCAAACGCAACAGAAAGACCTTTCTGACCAGCAGCTAAATTTCTTTTGTAAAAAGCATTAGATTCTTCTGCAGTAGAAAAACCTGCATATTGGCGAACTGTCCAAGGTTGACGAACATACATTGTCGTATAAGGACCGCGTAAATATGGGGCAACTCCAGGTAGAAAGTTAATCTGTTTCAGATCTTTTACATCATCGTAATTGTAATCACTTTTGACTTGTAAACTATCTAATTCAAATGACTCTATATGTGATGGATTAGAATTTAGATTTCGTTTAAATCTTAAATTCGAAAAATCTGTTTTGTGATTCATCTTGCTAAGATAAATAATTATCCATTAGATTTTATAAAATCACCAATTTTTGAAACTGCTTTTTGCAACTTTTTGTCAACAAAAGTTGAAAAAACATTTTAATCGAGTTTTTTGGTAAAATTATTGATTGAATTTGATTATCAATAAATTAAAAACGCACAAAAAATAATTATTATGAAGTTAGATTTTAGCAAGAGAACGATTCCAGAGACTCTGAGTGAGTTTCAGGATAAAAATACCTTTCAATGGCAAAATGATATTTTTGATTTGATGAAAAAGATCGATTCAAAAGAAGAAAAAGTTAATTTCCATTATTCGAGAGAAGATAATGTTTATATATCAAATTTTGATCCTCAATTTGTGAATGAAACGTTTCATTCGTTAAATAATTTTTTAGGATTAAAAAAAGGTGATTCTACACTTTTAAGTTCATCGGTTTTAGAAAATGAAGGAGAAATTTCATTGGTTCAAGCCATAGAAGGAGGTTTTGATTTGTATTGTCATGAAAATTCGGATAAAGTGAAGATTCCATTAACAGACGAAAGTCAAGACGAGATAGGATACGCATTAAATTATGCTTATTTGACAAAGAAACAGATTGAAAACTCTTTTGAAGATTTAGCAAGAATCGAAAAAATTGCTGTCGAAAGTGATGATTTGTCAGATGATTTGAAAAGTAAATTGAATGATCAAACGAAAACAACTTTTTATCAAGTTTTTACCGCGAATGGGTTTCCGATTGCATTAAAGAAAATAGATGAAACAGATTATACAGTTTTAGATAAAATAGAACTTTCGGAAGATGAAAAAGGTAATTTAGTCTTGAATTCGCCTTACGAAAAAGAATCACTAAATTTATATAGACAGGCTGTTGTTTCGGATGATCAGAAAAAGTTTAGATGGATTTCTGGAAATGAGTGTAAGTTGAATGGGAAAGATGTGGTGAATTTAGAATTGATCGAAGAGAAATTAAAACCATATATCAATTATAATTTTATTGTGATTGCTTTTCCGAAAAAAGGATCTACAAAAGATGTAATTTCTTTGGTAATAGAAAGTCGATTTGCAGAACATGTTGATATTCCAAAAAGTGAATTAGAATCTTATGAAGTTCCGCAACAAACATTTTTTATCGGAGATTTCCCAAAAAGTAATGATAAAGCAGCTATTAGAGCAGAATTAATTAGATTGTTGAAAGAATCTAACGAAAATAATTAATTCAAAAAGGGATACGACATCGTCGTATCCCTTTTTGAATTTAAGCAATAAACAATTTTTAGTATTGAATATCAATTAAAGATTTTAACGGAATCAAAACTCCATTCTTAATTTGTAAAAAATTATCCGTAACAGACCAAACAGTCGTCTCAATTTTCTTAGGACCTTGATCTGTTTGAAATGTAATATATGCTTTCGATTTGAATTCGTTTCCTAATCTTACTGCACCATTCAATTTGTTTGCCTCTACCGTTACTTCGTCTTTTGGCGCGTCTAAAAATTTATAGTTTCTTACTTCTTCTTTTTCGATAAGTTCTGCTTTCATCATTTTTTTAAATTTTGGTTAATTTAATCTTCCATAACACATGTATGAAATTAATCATATTTTTCAATAAACCATAACTTTCGTCATATTTTTTTGAACTTAATTAGAATTATTCAAAATACAGACCAAAATCAATTTTATGAAATTAAAATTTCATTAGAATATTAATCTTTTCTTCAACATATTAATCTGAAATAATATTATAGAAATCACTAAATTTGCAGAATGTCAGACGAAAAGAAATTTAAATCCGGTTTTGTAAACATCATAGGAAATCCAAATGTTGGAAAATCTACTTTGATGAATATGTTGATGAAAGAGCGTTTGGTTATCGCAACACATAAAGCGCAAACGACTCGTCATCGTATCAAAGGTATTTTGACAGGAGAAGATTATCAGATTGTATTTTCGGATACTCCTGGTGTTTTGGATCCTGCTTATGAACTGCAAACAAAAATGATGGATGCAGTAAATGAATCGTTGGTGGATGCCGACGTGATTCTTTATGTTGTAGAAATTGGAGAAAAACGATTGAAAAATGAACAAGTTTTCGAACGTCTGCAAAAAACATCTACACCAATTATTTTATTGTTGAATAAAATTGATACAGCTACGCCAGATCGATTGAATGAAGCGGTAGAATATTGGCACGAATTATTACCAAAAGCAGAGATTTTACCTATTTCGGCTAAAGAAAACGTTAATGTAGATTTGTTGATTAATAAGATCAAAGAAATTATTCCAGAAGGGCCACAATATTATCCAGAAGATCAATTAACAGACCGTTCGGAGCGTTTTATTGTAAACGAAGTAATTCGCGAAAAGATTTTATTAAACTATCAAAAAGAGATTCCTTATTCTGTTGAGGTAGTAACAGAACGCTTCAAAGAAGATTTGAATTTAATTTCTATCGAAGCTGAAATTTTTGTAGAACGCGATTCTCAGAAAGGAATTATTATTGGACATAAAGGAGAGTCTTTATCGAAAGTAGGAAAAGAAGCAAGAGAAGAATTAGAGAAATTCTTTGATAAAAAAGTATTCTTGAAACTTTTCGTGAAAGTGCGAAAAGATTGGAGAAGCAAAGAGAATGATTTGCGTCGTTTTGGTTATTAAAAACGATTAAAAAATAGATAAGTCTTGAGAAATCAAGACTTTTTTGTGGCTTTACCTAAATTTTAGTTGTAAATTTATAGAACAAAATCTATTCTAGAATTTAATTATTATGGCTAAAATATTATTTCCTACCGATTTTTCGGAAACAGCGAACAATGCTTTTTTGTATGCGTTAAACCTTGCAAAAGTTCTTAAAACAGATATTAAGTTAGTTTCGGTACAATCAAATCTTAAAAATTATCTTGAAGTTACAGAAGAAAACTTCGAAAATTATATCAATAAACTTAAAAATATTGCAAAAGAAAATAATCTTGAACACGTTAAAATAGAGAGTTCTTTGGTTGTTGGCGATTTGTTGTTGATGATTTTGGATATTATCAACAAAGACGATATACAATATGTGGTGATGGGAACGAATGGACAAAATAGTTTAGGTAAAAAGTTTTTTGGCTCTAATACCGTAAATGTCATTAACAATTCGCCTGCGCCTGTGTTGGTTGTTCCAAATAATGTAAAATTTAAAGAAGAAAGAAATTTTGCTTACGCTACATTATTTAATCAAAAAGAAGCAAAAGCTTTGGCACAAATGGAAGAAGTGACAAAACGTTACGATAAATTGTTGAACATTGTACATGTTGATGATAAATCGATTACTCCACAAATGTTAAGCGTGAAAAAAGAATGGGAAGAAGAATATCCTGAAGCGATGATTACAATTGAACCGAGCAAAGATGTAGAAGGAGGCTTAATCAATTATTGTACAAAAAATAACATTGATGTTTTAGGCGTTGTTCATCGTGAATTATCATCTTTCGAAAGATTATTTACAATCAATCATAGCCAACGATTATTGTCGAGTGCAAATGTAGCATTATTGGTTTTTCAGGAAAGTAAATAAATTAAAAACATAAAACTTAGAGCGGAGAATTCTCCGCTTTTTTGATTGGCTAAATTTTTGCAACAAATTTCTCAAAATACTTTTATGACGGAAGTTCAGAAAATAAAAAACCTCAAAAAACATAAAGCAATTGCAACAGGATTATTCATTTTGATGACTTTTATTTACTTTTTGATGGTTTATCTAAGTCAACATTCACCTGCGAAATGGATTGGATATGTGGAAGCATTTGCCGAAGCAGCAATGGTTGGTGCACTTGCCGATTGGTTTGCGGTTACGGCTTTGTTCAAATATCCGCTTGGACTTAAAATTCCGCATACAAATCTGATCGAAAATAGTAAAAATGCAATCGGAGATAATTTAGGACAGTTTGTAACTGAGAATTTTTTGACGCCATCTACAATTCGTCCATATATCGAGAAATTAGAAGTTGTAAAATATGCAGCAGATTGGTTGAATAAACCTGCTAATCAAGAAATGTTGCAAGAAGAGTTGATTAATTTCTCCAAGAAAATTGTCAAAGACTTAGATGATAAAGATGTCGTTGATTTTATAACCTTGAAAGGTGATGAAATTTTAAAACAGTTTGATTTACCTGAATTAGTATCATCAAGTTTAGAGTATATTTTAGAAAAGGAAAAACACAACGAAATTTTAGAAGCAATTATTCCAAAAGCGAAAGAATATATCTTAGAAAGTGATTTGATTATTAAAGATAAATTAAACGAAAAACATCCTGTGATTTCATTTTTTGCTGGTAAAAAAATATCGAAAGGAGTAGTAGAAGGCGTGGTGAGTTTTTTGGATGAGGTTGAAGAAGATAAAGAACATCCAATTCGTCATAATATCGAACGAATTATCCGAGAAAATATTCAGAATATAAAAGAATCTCCCGATTGGAAATTTAGGTTAGAATCGCTTCGAGATGATTTTATCACAAAAGAACGATTGAATGATTATGCTTTGGATTTGTGGTTGGCGATTAAACAAAATCTGACCGAAAGTTTTGATGATGAAAATTCTGCAATGCAAGTTTACATTAAGAAAAACATTAAAAAGTTAACCGAAAATTTGAACGATAACCAAGAAATGATTGATAAAATTAATGGTTGGGTGCGTCATTTTATTTACCGTATGATTTTACGAAATGTCAAAGAAATGGAAAGCTTGATTAGTAATACGGTTGATAAATGGGAAGGAAAAGAATTGAGCGAAAAGCTAGAATTGGAAGTTGGAAAAGATTTGCAATTTATTCGGATTAACGGGACGCTGGTTGGTGGACTTGTTGGTTTGGTTATTTACACGATTACGCAATTGGTATTTCATTAAAATATAAAAGCTCGAGAATTTCTCGAGCTTTTTCAATTAACAACTATAAATATTACTTAACTATGTTAAGTTTTTCATCTGCTTTCCAAATTCTATATTCTAAAGTATAGCCTTTTGGTACGTAAACTACGATTGGTAATTTGCTATTGTAACGCGTCTGCAAAGATTGAGCATGTACAATTTTTTCGACAGATTTATTGTCAAAACATCCCATTAAAGTTCCTGCTATATTTCCATCAGTTTCGAAGTTAAAATAATCATAACCCCAACCATCAACAGTTTTTTGATCAAAACTTCCACTTAAGAAAAATTGATTACAAGAATCAACCTTTGTTTTTTTCCCAGCAAATATTTCAACTAAATAGTTTTCTTCATTGGCTTGTGGTTTTAACGTGATAATTTTCTGTTCATATCCATCTTTTGCTTTTGGATACATTGAATAATCTATTTTCATATTTTTTTGTGCGAATGTTACCATAACCATTAATAATGCTGAAACGCTAAATACTTTTCTAAATTTCATACTAATCTGATTTTATTTGTTTTTCTATTAGTAAGATGCAAAAGTTGGGTGAATGGTTGTGTGAGGGAATGTTAAATATTTGTGAAATAAAAAAAGACAATCAATTGATTGTCTTTTTTGCTCCTCCTCTTGGGCTCGAACCAAGGACCCTCTGATTAACAGTCAGATGCTCTAACCAACTGAGCTAAGGAGGAGTATCGTTATCGATATTGTGTTGCAAATATAGAGCAAATTTTATTACTTCCAAATCTTAAAAGTATTTTTTTTCGTTCTATAAGTCGCATTAATAGACAACTCTTTGAAAATGAATCAGAAATAATTTAAAAAAATTATTCATAATGACGAAAAATTCCTTGTTGTGTTGCCGTCCACAAGGGGGCTTCTTTATTTGCTGCTTTTAACGCGCTTGCAGCCCACGTATTACACGTAAAAAATAAACTATAACTTCCTTTTGCTTCGTAAAACGAATCACTATCTCCATAAACAGCATCTGTTTTTATTAATTCGACTTTGTTATTTAGATCCAAATCAAATGATTGCTTGATGTAAACAATTAATTTTTGATACTCTTCTACACTCAAATCAACTTTTTTACAATTGTCATCTATCGTCATATTATCATAAAAAGTAGTATGAATCGCCGAATCTCCTAACCAAAACGCAGCGTTGAAAGCTGTAGAAAATTTAAGATCTTTCCATTCTGATGTATCCAAATAAAAGCCTTTATCTCCCCAACCAAAGGCAATATATTTGTATTCTTTTTTCGATTTTGTATGCGAAAAAGGCACAAAAGTAGACCAATCAATCGCTTCAGACTTTACTGGAACTACAATATCTGTATGTATGCCATTTGTCAAGATATACGCTGTGATTTGATCATTAGGCTTCTCATTTTGTTTATTAACTGGAATTAATGGCAGCAAAACTACTGCAAGTAAATACACCACAATCAGTAAAACTAAAGCACCTAAAGTTTTGAGAAGAATTCGAAAGATTTTTTTCATAGTATTTTGTTGTGTAACGAATATAAAACAAAAAACCTCGCAATTGCGAGGCTTTTCTTAATTTGATTCGTTGTAAAGTGTATTATGATCTTTGTCCAAGAAATTAAATTGTAAGTATTTGTACGCATCTCTTGGTACAATCTTAATCCACTTTTTATGCTTAAAAAACCATTTCATCTGAATGCTTGGCAATCCATGTTGTAAATAAGCAGCTACGAAAGGATGCACGTGTAACGACATTTTTCGTAAATCCTTATCTTTTCTGTCAAGGATATTCAAGAGCACTTGTTCAATTTTATCAATTGTAACGATAGGTGCTTCAACTTCATTCGATTCTTGGTTAGGATTTTCTTCAGTTGTAACGAAATTCACTTCTGGGCGAACGCGCTGTCTTGTAATCTGAATCAATCCAAATTTACTTGGTGGCAAAATCTTATGTTTTGCTTTATCTTTCGCCATTTCAGCTCTCAGATGCTCGAACAATTCTTTTTTATGTTCTACGTCCGTCATATCAATAAAATCGACCACAACAATTCCTCCCATATCACGTAATCGCAATTGACGTGCAATTTCCGAAGCAGCAATTTTGTTTACGGCAAAAGCTGAATCTTCTTGATTTTTAGAATTTCGAGAAATATTTCCCGAATTCACATCAATTACGTGTAACGCTTCTGTGTGTTCAATCACAAGATATGCACCTTTAGATTGTGGAATAGTTACCGTTTTACCAAAAGCTTGTTTAATTTGTCTTTCGACATTAAACTTCTCAAAAATTGGAACAAATGGATCGTCGTATTCTTTTACCAAATTAATTTTATCTGGTGCAATAACTTCCAAATATTCGCGCATTTCGTCAGCTAATTCGTCATCATCAACAGAAATTTTAATAAAATCATCATTAAAATTATCTCTCAAAATAGAAGAAGCTCTATCCATTTCACTAAGAATCTTAGCTGGGGCTTTCTTTTTCTGAAGATTTTTGAAGATTTGAGTCCATTTGTTTAACAAATAAGCTAAATCTGCTTGCAATTCTTCTGCGTTCTTCTCTTCGGCAACTGTTCTGATAATAACTCCGAAGCCTTCTGGTGTTAAACCTTCTAAAATTTTAATTAAACGATCGCGTTCTGGTTTTTGTTTGATTTTTTGCGAAATCGAAACACGTTCCGAAAATGGAACTAAAACTAAATATCGACCAGCAATTGAAATTTCAGAAGTAATTCTTGGTCCTTTCGTATGGATTGGTTCTTTTGTAATTTGAACCAAAACAGAATCACCTGGGGCAAAGATTTCTGTAATTTGTCCATCTTTGTCAATAGGTTCTTCCATACGGAAGTTCTTCAATTTTTCGGTTTTGTACGTGCCATTTGCTACAATTTTGTTGTATGCATTTGACGAGCGTATTTGTGGACCTAAGTCATGATAATGTAAAAATGCATCTTTCGAATAACCTATGTCAACAAAGGTTGCATTTAAACTGGGAGCTAATTTTTTGATTTTACCCAAGTAAATGTTGCCAACTGCAAAGCCATCATTTGCAGTATCTTGATGAAATTCCATCAAGCGACCTTCATCTAAAACTGCGATGCGTACTTGATCAGCTAAGGCTGAAATCACTAATTCTTTACTCATCAAAAAATTATGTTTTTAAAAATGATAAAAGCACTTTCCAAAATTTCCATTGAAAAGTGCTATCTAGTAAAAAGACTAAATAATTAATAGCTTAGCTACTAATTATTTTTTCTTTTTGTGTCTGTTAAGACGACGACGTTTTTTGCGTTTGTGCGTCGCTACCTTATGTCTTTTACGTTTTTTTCCGCTTGGCATGATACAATTATTTTATTGTTATTTGATTACGTTTGCTTCGCTAGTCTTTACATCTTCGATGAAAGTCTTCGCTGGTTTAAATGTAGGAACGTTATGTGCTGGGATAATGATAGAAGTACCTTTTGTAATGTTTCTACCTGTTTTTTCAGCTCTAGTTTTAATAGTAAAAGAACCAAATCCTCTTAAGTATACATTTTCTCCTTCTACTAATGATTTAATCACCTCCTCCATAAACGATTCTACCACTCTTTGAGTATCGCTCTTTTCAAGTCCTAATTTACCTGAAATGTTATTTACTATTTCTGCCTTTGTCATAATTCCTCTTATTATTCTTAAATTTGAAAGCGGGTGCAAATATAACGATAGTATCCTAACAAAAAAAGATTTTTTCAGTTTTTATGAACTTCAACTATCTGATTTTGTCATATTTTGACAAAAATAAACGAGATTTACCTTGGCGTCATACAAAAGACCCTTTTCACATTTGGTTGTCGGAAATTATTCTCCAACAAACAAGGGTTGACCAAGGTATGAAATTTTACAATAATTTCATACAAGAATTTGAGACTATTTTCGATTTGGCAAATGCCGACGAACAAAAAGTGCTAAAACTTTGGCAAGGACTGGGTTATTATTCCCGTGCCAGGAATTTACACTTCACGGCAAAGACGATTGCTGATGAATTAAATGGACAATTTCCGAATAATTTCAAAGATTTAAAAAAGCTAAAAGGCGTAGGAGATTACACTGCTGCTGCAATTGCATCTATTGTGTATGATGAATCTGTACCTGCTGTAGACGGAAATATGTTTCGAGTTTTTGCGCGATATTTTAATATTACTGATGATATAAGTTCGCCTAAAACAAAGAAGATTTTCTGGGATTTGGGCTTAGAAATCATTGATAAAAAACGTCCAGGTGATTTTAATCAGGCGGTGATGGATTTGGGTGCAACGATTTGTACACCAAAACAACCAAAATGTGAAATTTGTCCACTTAATGAGTCTTGTGAGGCGCTTCGATTAAATAAAGTAAACGAATTACCATTAAAATTGAAAAAGACAAAAGTTTCGAATCGTTTTTTACACTTTATTCTCATCGAAAATGAAGATAAAATTGCGTTGTCTAAACGAATTGGAAATGATGTTTGGAAAAATTTATTCACTTTTCCAAAAATCGAAACTGAAACTGATTTATTGGATAAAGGTTGGATTTTAGATCAAAATCTTGAAAATAATCTAACTTTTATCGAAGAAGAGAAACACATTTTGTCGCATCAAAATTTATTTATAAAATATTGGAAATTAAATGTATCTTTAAGAGATATAACAAATTTGCAAGCCGAAAATGATTTTGAAATGATTGCTTTGAACGATCTCGAACATTATCCGCTTCCAAAACCAATAGAAAAATTTATAAATAAACATTATTTGGATTAACTTTGTAAGTAACAAGCCACTAAAAACCTATTACAACTATGAATGGAACAACGAATAAAGTACTTTTGATCGGAAATTTGGGTGATGATGTAAAATTGCATCATTTTGACGAACAAAATTGTATTGGACGATTTCCTATTGCAACGACAGAATCTTATATCTCGAGAACGGGAGAGCGAATTACAGAAACAGAATGGCACAATATTGTGACACGTAATAAATTAGCAGAATTATGTGATCGTTATCTGAAAAAGGGAGATAAAGTTTTTGTTGAAGGACGCATCAAAACGCGAAAATGGGACGATAACGGACAAACGCGTTATACAACAGAAATCGTAGCAAATTCAATCGAGTTTTTGACACCAAAAATTGACAATGAACAACGTCAAGCCATGCAAAATGATCAGAACAAAGTTCAGCAAAGTCAACAAAACACAACAGTTGTCGAGCCACCTTTTATAGATGAAGGAGAAGACGATTTGCCTTTTTAGAAATTAAAAAATTAAATGAATTTTACAAAACCTAACGTTTTACAATGAATTTTAAAACTATAATAGCATTATGTAGTAGTGCTATTTTTTTTGTGTCGTGCAATAAAAGCGAAGAAGTTGCCAAACCTTTAGGGCAAGTTCGCCTCGAATATCCGCAACAAACTTATCTATCATTCAAAGAAAATGTGCCTTATACTTTTCAATATTCAAACTTTGGGAAGGTCATTGCGGGGAAAAAACCAAACTCTTCCAATATTGTTTATCCACGAATGAAAGCGACAATTTATCTGACATATTTTCCGGTTCAGTCACCACAAGATTTAATCGTTCAAATAAAAGAAAGTGAAAGTTTTGTGCAAGAACAGACGGTTAAAGCCAGTTTTATCTCGCCACAAGAATTTTCTTTTCCAGAAAAAAAGGTTTTTGGTACTATGTATGAATTAGGAGGAGAATCAGCGATTAATATTCAATTTCATGCGACGGATAGTGTAAAGAATTTTTTGGCAGGTTCGGTTTATTTTAAAACTCAACCAAAACCTGATTCTTTAGCTCCAGCAGTTGATTACATCAAAAAAGATGTAAAAAAATTGTTAGAAACCTTAGAATGGAAAAAATAAACAGCTTTGATAAATAAATTCGATTAATTTTGTAATCGTTTAATAAAATTAGAACATAAATAAATTTAAAACAATATGTTAATACAGATAGCTACCTTAATGCTTAGTTTGATGCTTTTAGTAATGTTGCACGAACTAGGACATTATGTAACAGCGCGATGGTTTGGCGTTCGTGTCGAACGTTTCTTTTGTTTTTTCGATGTGAAATTTGCCATTTGGAAAAAGAAAATTGGTGATACTGTTTACGGTATCGGTTGGTTGCCTCTTGGAGGATACGTAAAACTTTCGGGAATGATTGACGAAAGCATGGATTTGGAACAAATGAAACAAGAGCCAAAACCGTGGGAATTCCGTGTAAAACCAGCTTGGCAACGATTAATCATTATGTTAGGTGGTATTATTGTGAATATCATTTTAGCGATGATTATTTATACTATTTTGTTCATTTCTCAAGGAAAAAGCTTTGTTGATGTAAACAAAATGCAATACGGAATTGAAGTTGATGCAGCTCAAACTAAATTTGGCTTACAAAAAGGTGATATTCCAATTGGTGTAAATGGTGTAAAATATCAAGCGTTAAACGAAATAGGAAAAGAAGCTTTATTAGGTGGAGAAAAATTGGATGTAAAACGTCAAGGAAAAGAAGTTTCTTTACCAATTACAGAAGATTTCAGAACTGAAATTTTAAACGCTAAAGGTGCTTTCTTTGTACCTCAAATGCCAGCTGTTGTTGATTCTGTTGTTGAGAATAGTGCAGCACAAAAAGCAGGATTATTAAAAGATGATAAAGTAATTGCTGTTGATGGTTTCACAACACCATTGTATTCGGATGTAAAAAATAAATTAAAAGAATACAAAGGAAAAACTGTTTCTTTGAGTGTTGAAAGAAAAGGCGAGCCTATAGAATTGATGGTGAATGTTGGAAAAGATGGAACAATTGGTTTTAGTAATTCTAGAGCTTATTTAGAGTCTTTAATTTCTCAAGAAGATTATACAATTGGTGAAGGAATTTCAAAAGGAATTGTAGAGCCATTTGAAGCGATTGCAACGCAAGTTCGTGGAATTGGAACATTATTCCAAGTAAAAGACGGTCGTAAGCAAGTTGCTGGACCAATTGGAATGGTAAAACAAATGCCAAAAGAATGGAATTGGTTATTTTTCTGGTCATTCACAGCAATGATTTCTGCTTGGTTAGCATTCATTAACTTATTACCAATCCCAGGTTTGGACGGTGGACATGCTGTTTTTGCTATTTATGAAATGGTAACAGGTAAAAAACCAAGTGAAAAAGTTTTAGAAAAAGCACAAATGGTTGGAGTTGTAATTATCTTAGGATTAATGGTATTCATCTTCGGGAACGATATTGTGAACATGATTTTTAAATAAATTTTAAAATATTTTTTGTGGGTGTAAAAAATACTTCTATATTTGCACCCACAATTAAGCAACATTCCTCCTTAGCTCAGTTGGTTAGAGCATCTGACTGTTAATCAGAGGGTCCTTGGTTCGAGCCCAAGAGGAGGAGCTTTTTTAGTGAAATGTCAAACAAAGACTTAAAAATAAAATTTTAAAATATCGGATTTTCCTCCTTAGCTCAGTTGGTTAGAGCATCTGACTGTTAATCAGAGGGTCCTTGGTTCGAGCCCAAGAGGAGGAGCAAAAAAGACAATCAATTTGATTGTCTTTTTTTTATTTTATATCAATTTCAGTATGGTTATTCAACCAATCTTTTGCCATTTCGAATGCAGACAAATTTTTGCTCAATTCTAATGGTTGCTTCTTAAGTAATTTTAAAAACTGTTGATTAATCAAATCAATTGTGTAGCGTTCTGCTTGTTTTAACTGTTGTTTTTCTCTGTTTGATACGTAATAATTATTTTCATTAATAAATTTGAAATAATCATTGACCAATTCCCAAAGTTCAGGAATTCCTTTTCCGATTAATCCAGAACCGATAATTGATTTTCTTTTCCATTGAGATGATTTGGTTGGTAAAAATTGTAATGAACGAACAATATCCAATTTTGCATCTTTCACTAATTTTTCTTGAAACGAATCTGATTTATTGACAAAAATTAAATCAGCCATTTCCATAATTCCTCGTTTTATTCCTTGTAAATCATCTCCAGAACCCGGAAGTTGAAGAAATAGGAAAAGATCTGAAATTTCATTTACTAAGGTCTCAGATTGTCCAACACCGACAGTTTCAATCAAAATATTTTCAAACCCTGCTGCTTCGCATAATAAAATTGCTTCATATGTACGTGACGTAACACCACCTAAAGAACCGTTAGAAGCGCTTGGACGTATATAAGCATTTTCTTCTCGCGATAAGTCCTCCATGCGTGTTTTGTCGCCTAAAATACTTCCTTTGGAAAGTGAACTACTTGGGTCAATTGCTAAAATTGCTACTTTTTCATCTTTACTCAGAATATATTTACCCAATGATTCGATAAAAGTACTTTTACCAACACCGGGAATTCCTGTAATGGCAATTCTTTTTGAAGTTTTGGAAACAGGTAGTAAGCTAATGATATGTTGCGCTAATTTCAAATCGTCTAAACGATTGCTTTCGGCTAGTGTAATAGCTCGCGATAAGGCAAAACGATCGCCTTCTTTTATTTTTTGAGCAAGTATTTCGGGGTCAATTTTTCGCATAAGACACAATCTTAGATTAAAGATAAAGTCTTAATTAAGAATAAAAAAATACAATCGAAATTTGTGAATGTATTTTATATAGCTCTTGTGTTTATTGGTATAAAAAATAAAACAAATATAATTGATTATATATTTTAAATTCAATTATATAAACTTCATTAATTCGTAATTATGAATTTTTTTGTTCCTCTTTAATTCTTTTTATAAAAGCAGAAGGAGATTCATTCATGATTTGAGTAAAAGTTGTCGTAAAAGTACTGTGAGAAGCAAATCCACAATCGCTTGCTAAATAACTTACTTTCGTATTAATGTATTTCGGCTCATTTTGAAGTCGATTCACAATGTAATTTACTCTCAACTCATTCAAATAAGAATTAAACTGTTTTTGACGATGAGTTTTAATGATTTCGGAAAGGTATTTTGTATTCGTTTCAAATTGTTTTGATAATGAAGCAAGGTTAATATCTTTCTTAGTAAAGCCTTTATTCTTCTCAAATAACTCTAATTTTCGAAGTAAGTCATTCTCGGTTTTAGATGAAATGCTAAGGTTATTCGTTGGTTTTTCTTCAATCATAACCTCTGTTGGTGGAGTTGGAGAAATGATTTTATTTGTAACCTCTTCTTTGATTGGTTCAGAAGTAATTTCTTTAATCTCTTTTACAGAACTTATTTCTTCGACAGAAATCTCAGTTGATTGTTTAGTTTTTTTGGAAACAAAGTAAATAATTAATCCTAAGATAATTATCGCTGAAATTAATAATAAAATGATTAACCAAGTTTCCATTTTTTGTAAAATTTATATTCCGAATTAATAAAATAAAACCAATTGAAAATCATAGAAATAATTGATTTTTACTGATTATACTATTGTAAAAATACTCCGAAATTTTGAAATAAAAAAGGCTAACTTTTAAGAGTTAGCCCTTTTTTGAAATTCATCTTTGCTTGGAGAACAACCACAGCCTTTTGAGCATCCATCTCCTTTTGAACTAAATGAGCTTCTAATTAATTTTACAACATACCAAACTGCAAATCCGAAAAGGAAAGCGATAAAAATATATTGTATCCAAATATTGTCCATACTATTATTTTAAAAAATGATATGCAATAAATGCAACTACATATGCCAAACCTGTCATAAACCCTGTCTGAATCAATGTCCATATCCAAGAATTTGTTTCGCGTTTTACGATTGCAATTGTGCTCATGCATTGCATTGCGAATGCATAAAATAACAACAACGAAACTCCTGTAGCAAGGTTATATGCTGGTTCTCCTGTATTTTGGTTAATCTCATTTTTCATACGATGAAGTAAACGATCTTTTTGACCATTGTCTTCAACATCAACTTCTCCTAAACTATAAACCGTTGACATCGTTCCGACAAAAACTTCACGCGCAGCGAATGATGAAATTAAACCAATTCCCATCTTCCAATCGTATCCTAAAGGCTCTACAACTGGCTCTATAACTGATCCTAATCTGCCTAAATATGAATGTTCTAATTTGTAAGAAGCAATTTCATTTGCTAAATCTTCTTCATTCATTTTTGGGTGATGAGCAGTTACAATTTCTTCTGCATTTTTGAATTGTTCTCCAGGTCCGAAAGCTCCTAAAACCCATAGAATAATCGAAATTGCAAATATGATTTTACCCGCATCAACTAAAAATCCTAACGTTTTTTCCCAAACATTAATTCCAACATTTTTCCAATCAGGAAGTTTGTACGTTGGCATTTCTAAAATTAGGTAACTTTTATGTTTTGCTTTAATGATTAAATTCAATAAAATAGCACTTCCTAATGCGCCTAAAACACCTAAAATGTACATCACAAATAACGCCAAAGCTTGGTAACTTAATCCAAAAATATGTTCGTCGGGAATTACTAAAGCAATTAAAACGATGTAAATTGGTAAACGAGCCGAACACGTCATAAAAGGCGTTACAAGTATCGTTAATAGACGTTCTTTATCATTTTCGATATTACGCGCAGACATGATTGCAGGAACGGCACAGGCAACACCAGAAATTAATGGAACGACACTTTTTCCGCTTAATCCAAATGGTTTTAACCATCTGTCCATTAAATAAACCACGCGGCTCATGTAGCCCGTTTCTTCCATTATTGAAATGAATAAAAACAAAATGGCAATTTGCGGAACGAAAACGGCAATCCCTTCTATACCTGGGATTATTGCACCTCCAATGATTTCGTTGATAGGACCTTCGGGAATTAAACTAATTGCTTTTTCGTCAATCCAACCAAATAAATCTTCGACCATTGTCATTAATGGTGCAGACCATGTGTAAACGGCTTGAAAGATTAATAATAAAATTCCTAAAAAGATGATGTATCCAAAAATTGGATGAATCAATGTTTTATCAATTTTATCGGTTAAGGTTTCATTTCCGTCAAAATTATACGAAATAATATCGTTTAATTTTTCCTCTAAAATTTTATTTCGATCTAAGGCTTCTTTGACTTGTAATCGTTTCGAAACAATAGAATTTTCTTTTTTAATTGTATCTAATTTACTTAAATTTTCTTTCGATTCGAACGGAACTTCTTTCTGTGAAAGATATTGCCAAGCTAAATAATCAGATTTAAGATTAAATTCATTCTTGATTTTTTCTACAATAGAAAGATACTCTTTTGGAATTTCGTAATGACGATTATATGGAGTTGCGTCTTTTGTAAAAGCTTCTACTAATTCATCAATTCCTTCGCTTGTACGCGCGTTTGTTAAGTATATTTTTGTTTGAAGAAAATCTTCTAACTTTTTCAAATCAATATTAAGTCCCTTGCTTTTGATTTCATCTTTCATATTGATGACAAAAATTGCAGGAACGTCTAAATCTCGAACTTGTTGATACAACAAAATCGATCGTTTTAGATTAGATGGTTCACCAACAACAACCGCCAAATTTGGGTAATGGTTATTGGTTTTGTCTCCTAAAGTTTTGAGAACAATTTCTTCATCCAAAGAGCTTGGATAAATTGTATACGTTCCGGGAAAATCTGTAATTAGAAATTTATTTCCGTTACGTTCGATATTTCCTTCACGTTTTTCTACCGTCACACCTGGGTAATTCCCAACTTTTTGACGAAGATTTGTTAATTTATTAAATAACGAAGTTTTACCAACATTTGGGTTACCAATTAAGGCAATTTTATAATGATTCATTATTTTTTTGTTATCAAAATTTTATCGGCTTCGTTTCTTCTTAAAGCTAAAACAGACTTGTTAGAGATGATACTAATGCAAATAGGACCACCAAACGGAGCCTTATTTTTTACCAATAAACTTGTTCCTGGAATAAAGCCCATTTCGTAAAACTTAGCAGGTATGTCTTCTGTACTAAATCCAGTTACAACTGCTTGTTCACCAATTTTTAAATCTTTTAAAGAATAATTTTCAACCATTTCTACCAATCTATCTATGATTTTACTAGATGCAAAGATATTTATTTTTAATTAATCCAAATAGAAGATATGTCATAGTTTTTTTATCTTTCTAATTAAATTTCAATGAATTCAAGTATCTAAATTCAAAATTTTGATTATCTTTGCACTCAATTTTCATTTATAAACATTAATTATGTACGCAATTGTAGAGATAGCAGGGCTTCAATACAAAGTTGAAAAAGACCAACAATTGTTTGTAAACCGTTTAGCTGGTGAAGCAGGTGACGAAGTAAAATTCGACCGTGTTTTATTAACAGATAACGGAGCAATCACTGTCGGCGCCCCAGTTATAGACGGAGTTACCGTAGTAGCTAAAATCGTTGAACACGTGAAAGGAGACAAAGTAATCGTTTTCAAAAAGAAAAGAAGAAAAGGTTACCAAAAGTCTAACGGTCATCGTCAACAATTCACTAAAATTGAAATTGCTTCAATCGGTTAAGATTGAGCAGAGATTAATTATTAACTCTTAAAAACAAAACGAAATGGCACATAAGAAAGGGGTCGGAAGTTCGAAAAATGGTCGTGAATCACATTCGAAACGTTTAGGTGTTAAAATTTTTGGTGGACAAGCAGCAATCGCTGGTAACATTATTGTTCGTCAAAGAGGTACTCAACATCATCCTGGTGATAATGTAGGAATCGGTAAAGATCACACATTATTCGCTTTAATTGACGGAAAAGTAGTTTTCACTAAAAAACGTAACGATAGATCTTACGTTTCAGTTGAACCATTATCTTAATTGATAATTCGACAGCGAAAATGCTAACAATATAAAAGCTCGAACTTATTGGTTCGAGCTTTTTTTTGTTTTTATAGTTTTTTAATACAGCAGCAAGTATAAAAATAATGACACCAATAATTAAAGTAGGAAACCAAAAAACGAGACATATTTCAGAAATTTTCACAGAGAGCTTACTTAAATTTCCTCTTGCTGTAAACATACTCATTGCATAAATAAACATTATGAATGATAATGATATCAAAACAATTCCTATTAAGAATAACGTATTTTTTATTGAAAATTTTCTAGACATAATTTAAAAAATAAACTAAAATACAACTTATTTCAACTAAAAAAGCATCCAATTTCTTGAATGCTTTTGATATTATATTTGATGTGAAGCTTATTAATGTTGATCATCTTCGTCTTCCGTCTCAACTCCCCAACCTTGTGCCGTCAACGGAACCATTTGCTCGCTTCCTCGGGTAATTAAGTAATTTTCTTCGTTTTTACCAGTTACATGTCCAATTACCGTTAAATGTGGATTTCCTTTGATTTTCTCGAAATCTTTTTGATTAATTGTAAACAGCAATTCATAATCTTCTCCACCGCTTAATGCACATGTAATTGGATTAATTTTGAATTCTTCAGCAGTACGAATTACAATAGAATCTAACGGAATTTTTTCTTCATAAATATTAATTCCAACACCACTTTCTTTCGAAAGATGAATAATTTCAGAAGATAATCCGTCTGAAATATCAATCATAGAAGTTGGTTTAACTTTCAATTCTTTCAAAAGATTGATAATATCCAAACGCGCTTCAGGTTTTAATTGACGTTCAATTAAATATGAATAATTTTCGAAATCTGGTTGATTATTAGGATTTACTTTTGAAACTTGCGCTTCGCGTTCCAAAACTTGCAAACCAAGAAAAGAAGCACCTAAATCTCCAGAAAGTACAACTAAATCATTTTCCTTCGCACCATTTCTATAAGCTATATCTTTTTCTGGAGTCGAACCAATCGCCGTCATACTTAGAACAAGTCCGCTAACAGAAGAAGTTGTATCACCTCCCACAATATCGATATTGTATTTATCGCAAGCGTATTTCATTCCGTTGTAAATTTCGTCCACAGCTTCTATCGTAAAACGATTCGAAATTGCCATCGAAACCAACAATTGTTTTGGAATTGCATTCATCGCCAAAATATCACTAATTGCCGTCACAACCGCTTTATACCCCAAGTGACGTAAAGGCATATACGACCAGCTAAAATTTACGCCTTCTACTAACATATCAGTAGAAACCACAATTTTCTCTTTTTTATAATCAAGAACAGCTGCATCGTCACCAATTCCTTTGATAGAACTTTCTAATTTGATCGGAAAACCTTCTTTGATTTGGTTAATTAAACCAAATTCTCCAATTTCGGCTAAACTTGTTTTTGAAACGTTTTTATCTTCTAACATGATTTTATTTTTGAGTAAAGATTGAAGGATCTATATTTTCTGAACGAAAAGGTAAATTGATAATGTCTTGTTTCGACATTGTTTTCACGGTTTGTCCTTCAAATGATTTTTTAATATTTTCTAACATTTCTGTTGGTGGAGATTGCATTTTTCTTTTTGACATCGAAAACCAAACACCTGTCAATTCAGAATGGCAAAGATGTACACCATCTTGATTATATAAATTATGAATAAATTGATAAATCATTCCATCTTCCGACATTCCACCAATTTCTACCGAAATATAAATTTCTTCACCTTCCATTGCTTCCTTAAAAAAAGAAAATTGTTCGTGCAAAATAGCTGGTCCAATTCCGTATTCAGCCAAATTTTTCATCGAAATGCCATAATCTCTCAAAAAAGCAATACGTGCAAAACTTGTAAAATTCATATACGAAGCGTTCGCTAAATGGCGATTAGCATCCAAATCTGACCATCGAACAATGGTTTTTTGAAAATTTTTATTATTCATGAATTGAAAAATTATTTAAGGCACAAAGTTACGGATTACTATTTACACGAAAATGATAATATTTTTAATCATCGTAAATAATAAAAAACAATAAGATTTAACATCAAATTAAAATATAGATATTTAATAATTTGTATCTTTAAAAAGCTATTAAACAGACAGATTATGAAAAAAATATTATTTCCAACAGATTTTTCAGAAACAGCAAATAATGCGTTTTTGTATGCATTAAATTTAGCCGAAAATCAGAATGCAGAATTGTATGTTTTACACGCTTTTCAGTATCCAATGGTAAGTGGAGGAATCGATGCGGGCATTTTACAAGATGTTTATGATACAATTGAATTAAATAATTTCGAGAATTTAAAAGATCATATTCCGTTCTTGAGAAAAATGGCTGAGGACAATGGTTTTGCAAATGTTGATTTGAAATTTTTCGTAAAAGAAGGAATGCTTTCGTTTGTGTTGCCAACATTTATCGAAGATGAAAAAGTAGATTTTGTGGTAATGGGAACGACTGGAAATACAGGATTTGACAAAGTTATTTTTGGTTCGAATACTATGAATGCGATCAAACATCTTAAAGTTCCGGTGTTGAGTGTGCCAAATGGTTACGAATACAAAGGAATAAATAACATCGGATTTACGACAATTTTCCAAGATAAAGACCGCAAAGCCTTAGATTATTTAACAGAAATCGCTTATCGTTACAAAGCAAAAGTGCATTGTTTACACGTTTCGAAAGATGGAAATTACGATATTCCGACGCTAAATCATTGGAAAGAATATTATAAAGATGAGCCTGTAGATTTTTCTATTTATACTGCGAATGAATCTGTAGACGCAGTTTTGGAATTTATCAAAGAAGAAAAAATTGATTTGTTGACAGTAGTCAGCCGTAACAAAGGTTTCTTTGAGAAATTATTTTCACCAAGTTTTACAAAGAAAATTTTGACACAACACAACGTGCCTTTATTTGTTTTCCACGAATAAGATAATTTATACTGAATATTTAAAGCTCAATCTATAGAAATAGATTGAGCTTTTTTCGTGTTGAAATGAAATTATTCGTAACTTTTGAGTACAAAACACGAAAAGATGAAAAAAATATTGTTTCCAACAGATTTCTCAGAAACTGCCAATAACGCCTTCTTATATGCACTAAATCTTGCAAAAAGTATCGATGCACAAGTTTATGTGTTGCATGTTTACGAATTGCCAATGATTACTGGAAGTTTGAGTGCTGGATTGATTCAGAATGTATATGAAACGGTAGAATTAGGAAGTTTTGACAACTTCAAAGATAATATTCCGCAACTAAGACAAATTGCTGATGAAAATGGTTTGAATGAAATTCCAATCAAGTTTATTTTAGAAGAAGGAAACTTCTTATACATTCTACGCGAAATTATTGGTGAAGAAAGTGTTGATTTTGTGGTGATGGGAACGGACGGAAATTCAGGAATTGAGAAAATGCTTTTCGGTTCGAATACGATAAATGCGATTACATCGATGAAAGTTCCTATTCTTAGTATTCCGCATGGAATGTCTTTCAAAGGATTTAAGAATATTGGTTTTACTACTGTTTTTGATCAAAAAGATAAAGATGCATTGAAGTATTTGATCGAAATTGCAAATCGTCATCATGCAAAAATTCATTGCATGCACGTTTCGAAAGACGGAAAATTTAATCAACAAGCGATGAAAGATTGGCAAGATCAGTTTGCTGGAGATCCAATTGTATTTGAAGTTTATCATGATGCAGATCCTGTAAATGCGGTGTTGGATTTTATCAAGGAAAAACAAATCGATCTGTTGACGGTTGTGAGTCGCAATAAAGGTTTTTTTGATAAGATTTTTTCACCTGGATTTACAAAGAAAATTGCAAATAAAAATATTACACCTTTGTTCGTTTTTCATGAACAAAAGTCTTAAAAGGAAATGTGAAAACATTTCCTTTTTTTGTCAAAAATTTTGTTAAAAATAAAACTTTACCTTTGCTCCGTGAAAAAAATAGCCATAGTAGGAGGTGGTGCAGCAGGATATTTTGTTGCAGCAAACCTTGGAAAAACTGTAGGACAACAAACTATATTGTTTGAACAAGCAAATCTACCGCTTCAAAAAGTACGCATTTCGGGTGGAGGAAGATGTAATGTGACGCATGCTTGTTTTGATCCGCTTGATTTGGTCGAATTTTATCCGCGTGGAAAAAAGGAGTTATTAAGCGTTTTTTACACGTTTCAACCAGGCGATACAATGGCTTGGTTTGATGAGCGCGGAGTAGAATTGAAAATAGAAGACGATAACCGTATTTTTCCAGTTAGCGATTCTTCACTTTCGATTATAGAGGCTTTGACAAAAGCGGTTGATAAAAATAAAGTTCAGCTTAATTTCTCAGACGGTGTGCAAGAAATCAATAAAGTTGATGGTGGTTATGAATTGATAACAAAATCAGGAAAACATTTTTTCGAAACGGTGATAGTGACAACAGGAAGTACGCCTAAATTTTGGAAAAGTTTGAAGAATCTAGGTTTGAAAATCGTTCAGCCAGTTCCTTCTTTATTCACGTTTAATTGCAAAGATCCTCGAATTGAAGGATTGATGGGAATTTCTTTCGATAATGCTGAAGTCAAAATCAATCAACAAAAATTAGAGGCAGAAGGTCCGTTACTAATTACGCATTGGGGATTTAGTGGACCAGCGATTTTGAGATTATCGGCTTGGGGTGCTTTAAAATTGAATGAAAGCAATTATAAATTCGAAACTGAAATCAATTTTGTAAATCAATCTAAAGACGAAATCATTTCATTTTTGAATGATAAAAAACAAGTTGATGCTAAGAAAAATGTGCATAAAAATAATCCATTCGATTTTCCGAAGCGTTTTTGGTTTAGTATTCTGAGCTATTGTAATATAGATGAAAACAAGGTTTATGCAGATTTATCGAAAAAACACATCGAAGCAATTGCAATAGAATTGACGCAAGGAAAATACCAAATTAATGGAAAAAGTACGTTCAAAGATGAGTTTGTAACGGCAGGCGGTGTCGATTTGAAAGAAATTGATTTTCATTCGATGCAAGCAAAAAAAATCCCACAATTGTTTATGGCTGGAGAGGTTTTAAATATTGATGCTATAACAGGTGGATTCAATTTTCAGGCGTGTTGGTCTGAAGGTTATATTATATCTGAAAAAATCAAAGAAATTTATCAATAGTGTATATTTTACACAAATATTATTCTGGCTGAAAGCCTTAAGAATAAAGATTTTTTCAAAATTTATTATGTTAACATAACATTATTATAAAATTATGTTATTTTTGTTTAAAGGAATTATTAAAAACGAACAAAAAATATGAAGAAAATTTTCTTAACCTTAGCATTAATCGGCTTATCTTCTTCTGCATTCGCAGGTGGATACCGAGTTGCTTTACAAGGAGTTCGCCAAGCGGCATTGGGAGGGACTTCTGCAACACAAACTCACGATGCGAGTGTTGCGTTTTATAATCCTGCAGGTTTAGCTTTTGTTGATAGTAAATTGAGTATTGCTGTCGGAGGTTTTGGTGTAAAAACTGACGTAAAATGGCAAGATCCAATGACGTTACAAAAAGC
Source organism: Empedobacter sp. UBA3239 (assembly GCF_002362875.1). Classification (NCBI taxonomy): domain Bacteria; kingdom Pseudomonadati; phylum Bacteroidota; class Flavobacteriia; order Flavobacteriales; family Weeksellaceae; genus Empedobacter; species Empedobacter sp. UBA3239. Next base: position 28,897 of record NZ_DEVJ01000035.1, read on the forward strand.
AGAAACAGATAGTAAATTAGGAACACCAATGTATTTGGCAGTTAGTTACAAGCCTGTAGATGATTTAGCAATTGGATTGAGTGTTACGACGCCTTTTGGTAGTTCGGTTACGTGGCCAGAAGATTGGCAAAATAAAGCAAATATTACACATATTGACTTGAAAGCATTCAATATTCAGCCAACTGTTGCATATCGTTTTTCTGACTGGTTTAGTTTGGGTGTAGGTTTCATTTATACACACGGAACAGCTAAATTAGAGAAAGTACAAACAGTTGCTGGAAATGATATTAAACTTAAATTAGAGGATAAAGATGCTCATGGTTTAGGATTTAATGTTGGAGCAATGTTCAAGCCGACAGATAAATTTGGAGTTGGAATTGCGTACCGTTCTAATGTAGATGTTTCTGCAAACAAAGGTGATGTTACATGGTCGAATGTTCCTTCTGGAATTGCATCTAATGTACCTTTTAATACAGATAAATGGAATACAACTTTACCATTACCATCAGAGTTTACATTTGGAATGTCTTACAAAGTTTTACCACAATTAGAACTTTTTGGAGATGTAGTTTGGCAAAACTGGACACGTTACAAAAGTTTAGATATCAATTTATATAATGATGCTTCTAATACTTTCTACACATCATCTTCTACGAAAAACTGGAAAGACAATACATTATTCCGTTTTGGAGCTGAGTATACTTTCAGCGAGATGATTGTTGGACGTGTTGGTTATTATCACGATAAATCACCAGTGCCATCAGCTTATTGGTCATCAGAAACACCAAGTTCTAACTTAAATTCAGTTTCAGCTGGATTAGGATTTAGATTCGAGTCAGGATTTAATGTTGATTTATTTGGATCATATGTAAAAGGAGACGAAAGACATATTGATAATATTCAACAAAACTTCTCTGGAGATGTTAAAATGCGTGCTATAAACTTTGGTTTAGGCGTATCGTACAACCTAAAATAAGACAAAAATGAAACACTTAAATAAAATAGTATTAGTTGCATTAGCTGCTACGATGTTTAACTGTAGCGAAGATTTTGAACATCCAATTGAAGATATTCAAGTTTCTGCTGGTGAAGCAAACTTTTCTACATATATCGCATTAGGAAACTCGTTAACTTCTGGTTATAGAGATAATGCATTGTACAAATCTGGACAAGAAAATTCTTACCCAAATATGTTAGCTGGATTGATGAAAGCTGCAGGAGGAGGAGAATTTAAAATTCCATATATGCCAAATGATGCAGGTGGATTTACTGATTTACCAGGTTTTCCAGGTAAATTGAATTTACAAATTGTAAATGGAGCTTTAACACCAGTTCCAAGTGCTGCGGGTGGAGCTTTAGATATCTTAGCAGATAAAGGAAAGTTTCAAAATATGGGAATTCCAGGTGCTAAGTCTTATCATTTAGTTGCGCCAGGTTATGGAAATCCAGCAGGCTTAAAAACTGATCCAGCAACAGCGAATCCTTATTTTGTACGTTTTGCAAGTGGTGCGACAACTTCTGTAGTTGCAGATGCAGTTGCTCAAAAGCCAACATTTTTCTCTTATTGGATTGGGAACAATGATGTATTAGGTTATGCAACATCTGGAGGAGTTGGAGTAGATCATAATGAAACAAATAATGTTGATCCAAGAACTTATGGAAGTAATGATATTTCTAATGTAAATGTGGTAAAATCTACAATTAATGATGGATTAAAGGCATTAACAGCTGTAGGAGCAAAAGGAGTTATTGCAAATATTCCTTCTGTAACATCTATTCCATATTTTACAACGGTTCCATACGCGCCTTTATCACCAGCAAATCCAAGTTTTGCACCAATGATTGATGAATTGAATGCTACTTATGCAGGATTAAATCAAGTATTTGATGCAGTTGGTGCTTCAGAAAGAAAAATTTCTTTTTCTAAGACTGCTGCAAGTGCTGTAGTAATTAAGGATAAAGATTTAGCGGATTTATCAACAACGATTACTGCTGCATTAATTAAAGCAGGATATGATACTGGTACTGCAACTTTGTTTGGAATTACTTATGGACAAGCTCGTCAAGCAACAGCAAAAGATTTATTGGTTTTGACTTCTTCATCTGTAATTGGAAAAGTTGATACAGATAGAGTCGCAGAATTAATGAAGTTAGGGTTAACTCAAGAGAAAGCTGGTAAATTATCAGTAGTAGGTGTTAGTTATCCAATGACAGATAATTATGTATTAACAGCAAAAGAAACTGCGAAAGCAGAAGCTGCTGTAGTTAAATACAATGCAGCAATTGCTGAATTAGCAACAGCTTATAACTTAGCTTTAGTTGATGCGTATTCTGAAATGAAAAAATTAAGTTCTCAATCAGGGATTAAATATTACGGACAAACATATACAACAACTTTCGTTTCTGGTGGAGCGTTCTCATTAGATGGAGTTCACTTAACAGGAACTGGATATGCAATTGTCGCAAATATGTTTGCTGATGCAATTAACCAAAAATATCATTCTACGTTAAGACACGTTTATCCAGGAAATTATCCAGGTATTGCAATTCCTTAATTGAATGTATAAATAACAAAAAAATCC
>NZ_DEVJ01000035.1:31547-60686 GCF_002362875.1 Empedobacter sp. UBA3239
GGATTTTTTTGTTATTTATATTTTAGAAATAATTATTTCAATTCTTCATTTCGCATAAATTCTTCAGCTTTTTCGACCATATTTTTCGATCCACAAAAGAAAGGAATGCGCTGGTGTAATTCTGTAGGTTCAATATCCATAATGCGTTGGAAACCGTCAGAAGCTTTTCCTCCAGCTTGTTCAGCAATAAACGCCATTGGATTACATTCGTACAATAAACGTAATTTTCCGTTCGGATTATTTGTTCCAGAAGGATAAATATAAATTCCTCCTTTCAACATGTTACGGTGAAAATCTGAACATAAAGAACCGATGTAACGAGAAGTGTAAGGACGATCTTCTTCATCTGCCTGACAGTATTTGATGTAATTCTTAACCCCTTGAGGGAATTTTACATAATTACCTTCGTTAACTGAATAAATATGTCCATCTTCTGGAATACACATATTTGGATGAGATAAATAAAACGTTCCAATTCCTGGGTTCAAGGTAAATCCATTTACACCATTTCCTGTTGTGTAAACCAACATTGTCGATGTTCCGTAAATAACATATCCCGCAGCAACTTGCTTGTTACCTGGTTGTAAGAAATCTGCTTTTGTAACAGGTGTTCCAGGTTCAGAAACACGGTGGTAGATTGAGAAAATTGTTCCAACAGAAACATTTACGTCGATGTTTGATGAACCATCAAGTGGATCAATCAATACAACATATTTACTGTTTTTTGAATTTTTTGAAGGTTGAATCGCGATAAAATCTTCGTTTTCTTCCGAAGCAATACCGCAAACAACTTCGCGTTGCGACAACGTTTCGATAAACGTATCGTTTGCGAAAACATCTAATTTTTGTTGTTTTTCTCCTTGGACATTTTCATTTCCGAATTCGCCTAAGATATTTACAAGTCCTGCTTTGTTTACTTTATAATTAACAACTTTTGTGGCTAATTTGATAGAACTCAGTAATCTAGATAATTCTCCGGATGAGTAAATAAAATCTGCTTGATTTTCTATGATAAACTCTCCAAGAGTTTGATGAGAATTAGTATTCATAATTATGTTTTGCTGGTCAAATATCGGAATAAAAACTCAATTTTGTACCATTTCAAACGTTTGAAATTAATCTAAATACGTGAAAATCATCATTCAAATTTATTTTTTATTTTAATTAAATTCGGTCAACATATAAAGTGTAGTTTGGTTATATTTGCAAGTTAAATATTTACAAAAAAAAGTTTTTATAGAAATGAAAGTTTTCAAATTCGGTGGTGCTTCGGTGAAAGATGCAGCCGGCGTTAGAAATGTTGCGAGTTTATTGCAATCTGTTGGTTACGAAAATACATGTATTGTTGTTTCTGCTATGGGCAAGACAACAAATGCATTGGAAGAGGTAGTCAAACGCTATTTTGAAGAACAAGATTTCGAAAAAACAATTAACGAAGTAAAAGAACAACACATTGCTTTAGCCACGGAATTATTTGATAATCCAGCTGAGGTTTCGAACGAAATTTCGCAATTTTTTGATGATATTGTTTCGTTTTTAAGACGTAACAAATCACCAAATTATAGCTATGTGTATGATCAAGTGGTTTGTTGTGGAGAATTAATTTCGACAAAAATCATCAGTATGTATCTTAATTCGATACAAATTAATAACGAATGGTTAGATGTTCGCGATTATATCAAAACAGATAATACATATCGTGAAGGAAAAGTAAATTGGGCATTAACAGAAGAAAGTATTAAACGTTTACCAAACACAGGTTTGTTTATTACCCAAGGTTTCTTAGGTTCTGATCCTAACTTTTTCACAACAACTTTAGGGCGTGAAGGTTCAGATTATTCTGCGGCGATTTTTGCTTATTGTTTAAATGCGGATAACATGACGATTTGGAAAGATGTTCCTGGAGTTTTGAATGCTGATCCACGTTATTTTGATAATGCTGAGCTGTTAAATCATATTTCATATGAAGAAGCAATAGAGTTGGCGTATTATGGTGCATCTGTTATTCACCCGAAAACGTTACAGCCGCTTCAACAAAAAGAAATTCCTTTCTTCGTAAAATCATTTATTAATCCTACAGAAGCAGGAACAGAGGTAGCGAAAGGTCAACCATTAGATCCGAAAGTACCTTGTTTTATCCTAAAAAGAGAGCAACATTTGATTCGTTTATCAAGTAAAGATTTCTCTTTTATTACAGAAGATAAATTGAGCGGAATTTTTAATAAACTATATGATTATCAAATCAAAGTAAATTTGATGCAAAATTCAGCAATTTCATTATCTTTATGTTTGGAGGATAAATATGACAACTTAGAAAAGTTTGTTGCAGATATGAACGAAGAGTATAAAGTGCAAGAAGAAAACAATGTTTTATTGTACACAATTCGCCATTTTGATGCAGATTCTGACAAAGTTGTTTCAAAAGAAAAAGAATTATTGCGACAAACAGTACGCGAAACATTACAAATAGTTGTTAAAGCTTAAATGAGTTTAATCACGACACAAGATATCTATTCAGCTTCGGGTCTTTCTAAAATTGGTGTTTTAGGAAGGCCTGTAGCTTGGGCATTGAAAAAAGTTTTCAGTATAGATCAGTTAAACGATTTGTACAATCGTGGAAAGCATTTGCAATGCGAACCTTTTTTGGATTATTTGATTGATGATTTGGGAATGGATTACGAAATCCATGAAGAAGATTTGAAACGTATTCCAAAGGAAGGACCCTTTGTTATTATTTCAAATCATCCGCTTGGAGCTTTGGACGGAATTATTTTGATGCATTTTATGTCAAAAATTCGTCCTGATTTCAAGGTGATGGGTAATTTTTTATTGCAAAAAATTAAACCATTAGAACCGATGATTATTCCAGTTAATCCTTTCGAAACACGTAAAGATGCATACAGTAGCCTTTCAGGAATGCGCGATGCATTAAAATTGTTGAGAGCTGGAGGTTGTTTAGGAATTTTTCCTGCGGGCGAAGTTTCTTATCGTGATGACGAAAGTAAAATTATCGACAGAGAATGGCAAGAATCAGCGATGAAGTTGATCAAAAAAGCAAAAGTTCCTGTTGTTCCAATGTTTTTTAGAGCGCGAAATAGTAATATTTTTTACCGTGTAGCGAAGATTCATCCAGATTTTCAAACGGCAATGTTGCCAGCTGAAATGATGAAGAAAAGAACACGACCAATTCAAATTCGTATTGGAAAACCAATTTTACAAAAACAACAAGACGAGCATGTGTCTATAGAAGATTATTCTGAGTTTTTGAGAAAGAAAACATACATGCTTTCGTCTTATTACAAACAAAAAAGAAGTTTAACTCAAGTCTTGAAAAACCCTTCGAATATTGAGTTGAAAATTCCGAATTTACCAAGCTTATCTTCTTCTAACAAAAAGGTTAAGCCGATTATTTCGGAAACTGCTTTAGACTTATTAATTCAAGATATTGAAACTTTACGAAAAGATGAACAAGCATTATTATTTACGAATAATAATTACGAATGTTTCTTTTCTACAGCTCAACAAATTCCAAATATATTAAGAGAAATTGGTCGTTTGCGAGAGATAACTTTCCGTGCGATTGGTGAAGGTACAAATGATGAAATTGACCTTGATCGCTTCGATAATCATTATCACCATTTATTTTTGTGGGATAAGGATACGAATAAAATTGTTGGAGCATATCGTATGGCGATTGGTTCGGAAGTGTATGAAAAATATGGAATTAATGGATTTTATGTTCATGAATTATTCAATTTTGATCCAGAAATTCATCCTTTCTTCAAGAAATGTATCGAAATGGGACGTGCATTCGTTTCAGCTGAGTATCAACAAAAGCCGATGCCATTGTTCTTATTATGGAGAGGAATTGTGCATGTAACGTTGAGAAATCCAAATCAGAAATTTATTATTGGAGGAGTGAGTATTAGTAATCAGTTTTCTGATTTCTCAAAATCGTTGATGATTGAATTTATGAAATCTCATTATTATGATTCTACTGTAGCGCAGTATGTGAGAGCAAAAAATGAGTTTAAAGTTAAGCTGAAAGAGGAAGATAAAGAATTTATTTTTGATGAATCTGAAGCTGATTTGAATAAGTTTGATAAATTAATCGATGAGCTTGAGCCAAATATGTTGCGTTTGCCAGTTTTGATCAAAAAATATATTAAACAAAATGCAAAAGTGATTGCTTTCAATGTTGATCCTAAATTTAATGATGCAATTGATGGCTTAATGTATATTAGAGTTTCGGATATTCCAGAATCTACTGTTCGTCCTGTTTTAGAGGATATTCAAGCAGAACTTGATAAAAAAATACAATCAGGAAAATTTGACGGAACAATCATTTAGTTTTTATCAAATTTAAAATATAAAAAATGCGCTCAACCTAGTTGAGCGCATTTATATTTTAGCTTCGCTATAAATTATTTAGCAACTGCTGTAGAATCTGCTGCTGGAGCTGCTACTGCTGCTGAATCAGCTACTGGAGCTGCTGCAGAGTCAACTACTGCTGAATCAACTACTGCTGTAGCTGAATCTGTAGCTGGTGCTTCTTCTACTGGTGCTTCTTCAGTTTTCTCTCCACAAGATACTGCTCCTAATGATAAAGCTGCTACTGCAACTACTGCGAAAAATTTTTTCATCTTTTTAAATTTTAATCGATTAATTTGATATGTCAAAGTTAGAATGATTTTGACCTGATATAATAAAAAACAATTGTAATTATTTTGTAAAACATTTTTTATTTTACAAAACATAGAATTACAATTGTTTAAACGTTGATATTTTCCGAAATTATAAAATTTATAAAACAAAAAAATCCTCAAATTCTATAATTTAGAGAATGATTTTTGACTTATTACAAGTATTTATTTTAAAACTTGTACTTCTAATTTGAATTTTTCGATTTTATTTGAAATTAAATCCAATCTCAAATTATGAATACTTCCGATGTGCGAAGTCTGAAATTTTTTGTGTGGTACATATGTTCCATTTTCTACAGACAAACCAACTTCTCTGTAGGCATCACGGAAAGGTGTTCCATTTTTAATCGCTTCATTAATATTTTCAACGGTATAAATCGGATCATATTTATCCTGATTCATATAGTTATCTTTAATCTGAAGTTGAGGAATCGCAAATGTTAAGATGTCAATAATATTATCAAATTGCATCATTGGTTCGAATAATATTTCTTTCAATATTTGATAATCACGGTGATATCCACTTGGAAGATTATTGATCGTCATCATAATATCATTCGGTAATGCCTGAATTCTATTGCAATGCGCACGAGTTAACTCAAACACATCTGGGTTTTTCTTGTGCGGCATAATCGATGAACCTGTTGTCATTTCGTTTGGCAACTTCACAAAAGCTAAATCTTGTGAATTGTATAAAACCAAATCGTACGACATTTTAGACAACGTTCCACAAATAATAGCTAAGGCAGTTGCGACAGATTTTTCTGTTTTTCCACGTAACATTTGTGCTCCAACAGAAGAAACCAAAATTTCAGAAAAACCTAATTCTTGTGTTGTTTGCAAACGATCAATTGGGAAACTTGTTCCGAAACCTGCGCCAGAACCCAAAGGATTTTGATCAGAAATTTTATATGCAGCCTCAAAAAAGTATAAATCTGTCAACAAACTTTCTGCATAAGCAGAAAACCACATTCCAAAACTACTTGGCATTGCTGCCTGAAAATGCGTATATCCTGGTAATTGATGATTCTTGAATTCGTCTGCTTTTTGTAGGAAAATCTCAATTAAATTGACAATTTTCTCCGTTGTATGTTTTAAATACTCTTTCTCAAAAAGTTGAATTGCAACCAAAACTTGATCATTTCGAGAACGTGCAACGTGAATTTTTTTTCCAGCATCGCCAGTTTTTTCAATTAAATAAGCTTCAATTTTTGAATGTATATCTTCGTAATTTTCGTCGACTTCGAAATTATTTTCCGCAATCAGAACCAAAACTTCATCCAAAGCAATTTGCAACGCATCATTTTCTTCATTGGTAATCAAACCTGTTTTTGCCAGCATATTTGCCTGCGCTTTCGACGCTAATGCATCGTATTTCGCAAGATGAGCATCTAATTCTCTGTCTTTTCCAACAGTAAATTTTTCGATTTTATCATTAATGGTAAAACCTTTATCCCAAAGTTTCATATCTATAATAATGAATTAAGGGCGCAAAGTTAGTATAAAGTTGCATAATATCTCATTAAAAATGTATAATTATTAATAATCATAAATATTTATACATATTGAATATTTTTGATTGTTTTTTGAGAATGTTTAGACGATTGATAGCATTTCGAAAGATTGATTAATGAATGTTTATTAATATTTCAAAATAATTCAATTTCGTAAAAAAATGACCCAAAAATTATGGAGTTGATATTTTAAGAACCTTTTAATTTTTAACTTCTATTTATATACGTTTAAAACATTGTTAAAGTGAAATTTAGACCTTTTTTATAATAATTCTAAATTATTGAAATATAACTAAAATATATCATTCTTTGATGAAAAATCTTTACTATAAACGTAATTTTGTGTACCAATTTATAGCTAAACGCATATTTGTTTAGATGATTGTTAATGTAAGTTTTAGAATGAAACTCTGACTCAAATGCTTATGTGTGTTGAGTTTGTGTGAGTTAAATTATTAAAAATTACCCTTCGAAAAAATTACATACTTAGTTTGTATTCTGATAACAGTGGTTGCCTATGCCAAAAATGATTTTTGTTGAAAATAATTTTTGCATAAGATGTGACGATACAGCGAAGTGTTATTATATAATTCATTTTGATTGGATGAAATCAAGTGTAAGTAGCTTGGTTTTAAACAATCTTTAATATTAAAAAGAAAAGATAGATAATTATGAGTCTTTACCAAGAGTATCTTAACGAGATTGAAGAAAGAAAAGGTCAAGGTTTACATCCAAAACCAATTGATGGTGCAGAATTACTAAGTGAAATCATTAATCAAATTAAAGATGTTAACAACGAATACCGCGAGGATTCTGTTAAATTCTTTATCTATAACACGTTGCCAGGAACAACTTCTGCTGCAGGTGTAAAAGCAAAATTTTTAAAAGAGATTATTTTAGGAGAAGCAACAGTTGCTGAAATTACACCAACATTTGCATTCGAATTGTTATCTCACATGAAAGGAGGACCATCTATTGAGGTTCTTTTAGACTTAGCTTTAGGAAATGATGAAGCAATTGCAAAACAAGCTGCTGAAGTTTTAAAAACACAAGTTTTCTTATACGATGCAGATACAGCTCGTTTAGCTGATGCTTACAAAGCAGGAAATGCAATTGCAAAAGATATTTTAGAAAGTTATGCAAAAGCAGAGTTCTTTACAGAATTGCCAGCTGTTGCTGAAGAAATAAAAGTTGTGACTTACATTGCTGCTGAGGGTGATATTTCTACAGATTTATTATCTCCAGGTAACCAAGCACACTCTCGTTCTGATAGAGAATTACACGGGAAATGTATGATTACTCCTGAAGCTCAAGCTGAAATTAAAGCTTTACAAGCGAAACATCCAGACGCTTCAGTAATGTTAATCGCTGAAAAAGGTACAATGGGAGTTGGGTCTTCTCGTATGTCGGGTGTAAATAACGTGGCTTTATGGACAGGTAAACAAGCATCTCCATATATTCCATTCGTAAATATTGCTCCAATTGTAGCGGGTACAAATGGTATTTCTCCTATCTTCTTAACGACAGTAGACGTAACTGGTGGTATCGGTATTGATTTAAAAAACTGGACTAAAAAAGTTGACGCTAACGGAGAAGTTGTTCGTAACGAAAACGGTGACCCAATTTTAGAAGAAGTTTATTCAGTAGCAACAGGTACTGTATTAACTATCAATACAAGAGAGAAAAAGTTATACAACGGAGATCAAGAATTAATTGATATCTCTAAAGCTTTAACTCCACAAAAAATGGAATTTATCAAGGCTGGTGGTTCTTACGCTATCGTATTTGGTAAAAAAATCCAAACTTTCGCAGCTAAAACTTTAGGAATTGAAGCTCCTGTAGTTTTCGCTCCTTCAAAAGAAGTTTCTATCGAAGGACAAGGATTAACTGCTGTTGAAAAAATCTTCAACAAAAATGCAGTTGGTGTTGCAGATGGAAAAGTATTACACGCAGGTTCAGACGTTCGTGTTGAAGTTAATATCGTTGGTTCTCAAGATACAACTGGTTTAATGACTGTGCAAGAATTAGAGTCTATGGCTGCTACAGTTATTTCTCCAATTCTTGATGGTGCTTACCAATCTGGTTGTCATACTGCTTCTGTATGGGATAAAAAAGCGCAAGCTAACATCCCTAAATTAATGAAATTCATGAACGAATTTGGGGTAATCACAGCACGTGACCCTAAAGGTGAATATCATGCAATGACTGACGTTATTCACAAAGTTTTAAATGATATCACGATTGACGAATGGGCTATCATTATTGGTGGTGACTCACACACACGTATGTCAAAAGGTGTTGCTTTCGGTGCCGATTCAGGTACGGTAGCTTTAGCTTTAGCAACTGGTGAAGCTTCTATGCCAATTCCAGAATCTGTTAAAGTAACATTCAAAGGTGAAATGAAACCATTTATGGATTTCCGTGATGTGGTTCACGCTACTCAAGCTCAAATGTTAAAACAATTTGACGGTGAAAACGTATTCCAAGGACGTGTAATCGAGGTTCATATCGGAACTTTATTAGCTGACCAAGCCTTCACATTTACTGACTGGACTGCAGAAATGAAAGCTAAAGCTTCTATCTGTATTTCTCAAGATGATACCTTAATTGAATCTTTAGAAATTGCTAAATCTCGTATCCAAATCATGATTGATAAAGGTATGGATAACAAAAATGCAGTTTTACAAGGTTTAATCAACAAAGCAAACAAACGTATCGAGGAAATTAAATCTTGTGAAAAACCAGCTTTACAACCAGATGCTAACGCTAAATATTACGCTGAAGTAGTAATTGACTTAGATATTATCGAAGAGCCAATGATTGCCGATCCAGACGTGAATAATGCTGATGTTTCTAAACGTTATACACACGATACAATCCGCGATTTAACTTACTATGGTGGTGATAAACACGTAGATTTAGGTTTCGTAGGGTCTTGTATGGTACACAAAGACGATTTAAAAATCGTTTCTCAAATGTTACGTAATGTAGAAAAAGCAAATGGTAAAGTTGAGTTTAAAGCTCCTTTAGTTGTTGCGGCACCTACTTACAACATCATCGACGAATTAAAAGCAGAAGGTGATTGGGAAATGTTACAAAAATACTCAGGATTTGAGTTTAGCGACTTATTGCCAAAATCTACTGCTCGTACAGAATACGAAAACATTATGTACTTAGAGCGTCCTGGTTGTAACTTATGTATGGGTAACCAAGAAAAAGCAGAAAAAGGAGATACAGTAATGGCGACATCTACACGTTTATTCCAAGGGCGTGTGGTTGAAGACCGCGATGGTAAAAAAGGTGAATCTTTATTAGCATCAACTCCAGTAGTTGTTTTATCAGCGATTTTAGGACGTATTCCTAATATTGAAGAATATAAAGCTGCTGTAGAGGGTATTAACTTAACAAAGTTTAAACCAATTTCAATGAACTAATCGTTCGTAGAAAATGATATAGAAGAGGCTAACATTTCGGTGTTAGCCTTTTTTTTTGTGATAAATTATATAATATTGCAAATAAATAGGTTAGAATTGATTTAAATAAGGTTATTAATCATTTATACATGTTAAATATTAAATAATTCAGTATATTGGGGTATGTTTTTTGATAAATTAAAACCAATTAAATAAATCAATTATTATGGCATTTGATATAAATATGATTAAAGGCGTTTATGCCAAAATGCAAGAACGTGTAGATGCTGCGAAAACTATCGTTGGTCGACCTTTAACGTACTCAGAGAAAATTTTATATGCTCACTTGTTTGACGGAAAACCAACGCAAGCGTATACAAGAGGAGAATCTTATGTAGATTTTGCACCAGATCGTGTAGCAATGCAAGATGCAACTGCTCAAATGGCTTTGTTGCAATTTATGCAAGCTGGAAAAACAAAAACTGCTGTTCCTTCTACGGTTCACTGTGATCACTTGATTCAAGCTAAAGTTGGTGCAAAAACCGATCTACAAGAAGCTATCAATAAATCTTCAGAAGTATTTAATTTCTTAGAATCAGTTTCTAATAAATATGGAATTGGATTCTGGAAACCAGGAGCAGGAATTATTCATCAAGTAGTATTAGAAAACTATGCATTTCCAGGAGGAATGATGATTGGTACCGATTCTCACACGCCAAATGCAGGTGGATTAGGAATGGTAGCAATTGGTGTTGGTGGTGCTGATGCTGTTGACGTAATGTCTGGAATGGCTTGGGAATTAAAAATGCCAAAATTAATCGGAATTAAATTAACGGGTAAATTATCTGGTTGGGCTGCTCCAAAAGACGTTATTTTAGAAGTTGCTGGACGTTTAACTGTAAAAGGTGGAACAGGAGCAATTGTAGAGTATTTTGGAGAGGGAGCTGAGTCTTTATCTGCAACAGGTAAAGGAACAATTTGTAACATGGGTGCAGAAATTGGAGCAACAACTTCAATTTTCGCTTATGATGATGCTTCAGAAAGATATTTAAGAGCGACTGATCGTAATGATGTAGCAGATGCTGCAAATGCTCACAAATCTTATTTACGTTCTGATGATGAAGTTTATGCAAATCCAGAAAATTTCTATGATCAATTAATTGAAATCAATTTGTCTGAATTAGAGCCTCGTTTGAATGGTCCTTTTACGCCAGATTTAATGACACCAGTTTCTAAAATGAAAGAAACTGCTGCAGCTAATGGTTGGCCTTTAGATGTAGAATGGGGATTAATCGGTTCTTGTACAAACTCTTCTTACGAAGATTTAACACGTGCAGCTTCGATTGCGCAACAAGCTTTAGATAAAGGTTTAGAAGTGAAATCATCTTTCGGAATTAATCCAGGTTCTGAGGTCGTTCGTTATACAGCGGATCGTGATGGTTTATTAAAAACTTTTGAGGATTTAGATGCAGTTATCTTTACAAATGCTTGTGGGCCTTGTATTGGTCAATGGGATCGTGAAGGTGCGGATAAAGAAGAAAAAAATACAATCGTTCACTCATTCAATCGTAATTTCAAAAAACGTGCGGACGGAAATCCAAATACATATGCTTTCGTAACTTCGCCTGAAATGGTTGCAGCTATTGCAATTTCTGGACGTTTAGATTTTAATCCATTAACAGATAAATTAATCAATAAATTTGGTGAAGAAGTAATGTTAGATGCTCCAAAAGGAGAGGAATTACCAACAAAAGGTTATGCTTATGAAGATAATGGATATCAAGCACCTGTAGAAGATGGTTCTCATGTAGAAGTGATCGTAAATCCAAATTCTGAGCGTTTACAATTATTAGAAGGTTTCAAACCTTGGAATGGTGAAAATATTACTGGAGCTAAATTATTAATCAAAGCATTTGGTAAATGTACAACTGACCATATTTCTATGGCTGGACCTTGGTTACGTTTCCGTGGACACTTAGATAATATTTCGAATAATACACTGATTGGTGCCGTAAATGCATTCAACCAAGAAACAAATTCAGTTAAAAATCAATTAACAGGAGAATACGGACCAGTTCCAGACACTGCACGTGCATATAAAGCGGCAGGTGTGCCTTCTGTAATTGTTGGTGACGAAAACTATGGAGAAGGTTCTTCTCGTGAGCATGCGGCAATGCAACCACGTCATTTAGGTGCTGTAGCAGTATTGGTACGTTCTTTTGCACGTATCCATGAAACAAATCTTAAAAAACAAGGAATGTTAGCGTTGACATTTGCGGATAAATCAGATTATGATAAAGTACAAGAAGATGATACAATCAACTTTATTGATTTAACAGAATTTGCGCCTAGAAAACCTTTAACAATCGAGTTTGTTCATGCAGATGGATCTAAAGATTTAGTTGTAGCAAATCATACATACAATGCACAACAAATTGAATGGTTCAAAGCTGGTTCAGCATTAAATTTAATTAAAGCGCAACAAGCGTAATAGTTATTTCAACATAAAAAGTAAAGCCGATGTAGAAATACATCGGTTTTTTTTTATTTAAAATATTTTTTCCTATTTAAAATTGAATAATATTTAAAAATAATTAATTTTTTCTTAATTCTTTATGTTTGTTGTTGTTGAATTATTAAGTTTACAATTAAACACATAATAATATGATTAAAAATTTATTTTTTATAGGATGTCTATTTTTGACTCCTCAACTTTTTGCACAAACAGTCGTTTTTGAAGAAAACTTTGATACCCCAGAAAGACAAGCATTGTGGACGATTGGAGAATTAGATGGAGACGAAGATACTTGGGAGTTTGTAGATGCTGCAGAAGCTGAAACTCCTTCTTTTAGAGGTTCTTTTGCTTGGTCTTGGTCATGGTTTTTTGAGGCTTTAACACCTGATAATACATTAACAAGCCCAGTTTTTAAAATTCCTGAAGGAAACAAAACAGAATTGACTTTTAAGGTTTCTGCTGCAGATGATGAAGAAGGTTTTTTTGAAGAACATTACGCGGTTTATGTAATTCCTGCAAATTCAACTTTTACTGGTACAGAAACAGCAGCTTTTGAAGAAACATTAGATGCTGGATATTTTAATGTTGCTAAGACAGTTAATGTAGATATTTCAAAATATGCTGGACAAGATGTTCAATTGGTATTCAGACATTATAAATGTACAGATATTTTATACATTGGTTTAGATGATGTAAAAGTCACGCAAGAAAAATTAGCAACTTCTGATCTTAATAAATCAACTATTTCTGTTTATCAAGATAATGGATTGGTTAAAGTTTCAGGAATAAACGATGTCAAAAAAATTAAAATATTTGACATGTCAGGTAATCTCGTTAGAGAGGTTGATCAGTCAGAGGCAAATATTTCCGCTTTACCAAAAGGAATTTATATTGTTAATTTTTATTCTGGAGATAATGTTATTTCAAGAAAAATTGTAAAATAATAAAATAATAAAAACGAGCTTTAAAATAGAGCTCGTTTTATTTTTCTACAAATTCTTCAAATTTTCTAAAGCCATTAAAAGTGTTTCATCCTTTTTAGCAAAACAAAATCGGATTACTTTGTTATCTGTTTTATCATGGTAAAATGCTGAAATTGGTATCGTCGCAACTTTATTTTTGATGGTTAACTGTTTTGCAAATTCATCATCAGGTAAATCACTTATTTTAGCATAATTTGCACTTACAAAATAAGTTCCTTCACAAGGCAAAACTTCAAAATTTGTTGAAGCTAAACCTTTAACAAATAAATCTCTTTTTTGTTGAAAAAAATCATTTAAATGTAAGTAATGATAAGGGTTTTCTAAATAATCTGCAATTGCATATTGTGATGGCGTATGAGTAGAAAACGTATTAAATTGATGACATTTTCTAAACTCTTTCATCAATTCTTTTTCGGCTAAAATGTAACCGATTTACCAGCCTGTAATGTGAAATAATTTTCCGAAAGAACCAACAATAAACACTTTATCTTTTACCGATTCCAACTTTGCGAAACTTTGATGCAGTTTTTCATCAAATGTAATGTGCTCATAAACTTCATCTGCAAGTAAATAACAATTCGAATCTTTTAGGATTTGTTCAAGTTGTTTCAAATCATTTTCGGATAAAATTTTTCCTGTTGGTTTGTTTGGATTATTAACGATAATTAATTTCGTTTTATCATTAATTTTTTGCTTCAGTTCTTCAAAATCGATTGAATATTCAGGATGTTTTAGCTGAATTGAAACAATTTTTCCTCCAAATAATTCGATAGTTGGTTGATATAAATCGTAAGCAGGTTCAAAAATAATCACTTCATCATTTGGATGAATTAATGTAGAAATAACATTAAAAATGGCTTGACTTGCGCCGTTTGTAATATTAATTTCATTCTGAAAATCGTAATCAGATTGATAAAGATTACAATATTTTTTTGAAAGTAATACACGCAATTTTTCGACGCCAGTCATTGGCGCATACTGATTGTAATTTTGTGTCGAATAAAAATTTAAACGACTAATTAATTCAGAATCTGCGTTAAAGTCAGGAAAACCTTGCGCCAAATTAATCGCTTGATGTTCATTTGCCAATTGACTCATCACCGAAAAAATGGTTGTTGAAACATTGGGTAGTTTAGATTTCATCATATTGGTAAATTAGGTCGTTTTTGCTCAAAATCAAAACAATAAACCTTAATATTTTTAGGATTTTTTTTCTTATTTTTGTAAAACTCGTTTAACACTCAACAACTCAAATGTCAGAATTAGATCAACAAGTAAATTATACGGAAGACAATATCAAAACCCTTGATTGGCGCGAACATATTCGTATGCGCCCTGGGATGTATATTGGGAAGCTGGGAGATGGTTCGTCTCAAGATGATGGAATTTATATTTTGTTGAAGGAGATTGTAGACAACTGTATCGATGAATTTGTGATGGGTGCAGGTAAAACAATCGAAATTAATCTGCGCGAAGACGAGGTAACGGTTCGTGATTATGGACGTGGAATTCCACTTGGAAAAATGGTTGATGCCGTTTCTAAAATGAATACGGGTGGTAAATATGATTCACAAGCTTTCAAAAAATCGGTTGGTTTGAATGGTGTTGGAACAAAAGCTGTAAATGCGTTGTCAACATCGTTTCGAGTACAATCTATTCGAGATGGAAAAACGCGTATAGCTGAGTTTGAGCAAGGGATTTTAGCAAATCAAGAAGATGAAAAAGAAACATCTTTGCGAAAAGGAACTAAAATTACATTTGTTCCTGACAAATCGATTTTCTTGAATTTTAAATTCAGAAAAGAATATGTAGACAAAATGTTGAAAAACTATGTTTACTTAAATCCAGGATTGAAAATTATTTTCAATGGAGAAGAATTCTTTTCGAAGGACGGATTGAAAGATTTATTGAATGATAATATCGAGGAAGAAACAATTTATGATATCATCCATTTGAAAGGAGAAGATATCGAAATTGCGATGACGCACAGCTCGAAATCATATTCGGAAACGTACTATTCTTTTGTGAATGGTCAAAATACAACGCAAGGAGGAACACATTTAACAGCTTTCAAAGAGGCTGTTGTGAAAACTGTTCGCGAATTTTATAATAAAAATTATGATCCTGCGGATATTAGAAAATCAATTATTGGAGCAATTTCGATCAAAGTAATTGAGCCAGTTTTTGAATCGCAAACAAAAACTAAACTTGGTTCGAATGAAATTGGACCAGGAATGACAACGGTTCGCACGTTTGTAAATGATTTTATCAAAACGAATCTTGACAACTTTTTACATAAAAATACAGAAGTTGCGCAAGCATTAGAACGCAAGATTAAACAATCGGAAACAGAACGAAAAGAGCTTTCTGGAATTCGAAAATTAGCCCGTGATCGTGCCAAAAAAGTTAGTTTGCATAACAAGAAATTGCGTGATTGTCGTCAACATTATAACGATCCGAAAGCTGAATTACGTTTAGATACAACTATTTTTATTACCGAGGGAGATTCGGCAAGTGGATCGATCACCAAAAGTAGAAGTGTAGAAACGCAAGCGGTGTTTAGTTTGAGAGGAAAACCGTTGAATTCGTATGGTTTGACAAAGAAAATTGTTTATGAAAATGAAGAATTTAATCTTTTGCAAGCAGCACTAAATATTGAAGAAGGATTAGAAGATTTACGTTACAATAATGTTGTAATTGCAACTGATGCTGACGTCGATGGAATGCATATTCGTTTGTTGATTATTACATTTTTCTTACAATTTTTCCCAGAATTAATCAAAGAAGGTCATTTGTATATTTTGCAAACGCCACTTTTTCGTGTGAGAAATAAAAAGGAAACACGTTATTGTTATTCTGAGCCTGAACGTATAAAAGCGTTGGAAGAAGTTAAAAATCCTGAGATTACACGATTCAAAGGATTAGGTGAAATTTCGCCAGACGAGTTCAAGCATTTTATCGGAAAAGATATTCGTTTAGAGCCTGTAATGATTGGAAAAGATCAAACTATCGAAAGTCTTTTAGAATTTTACATGGGAAAAAATACACCAACAAGACAAGAATTTATTATTAACAACTTAGCCATAGAATCTATTAAAAATTAAATAAAAACCAAACCAATCCTAACCTAAAAACACCTATCAATTATGAAGAAAAATAATAAAAAGGTTATTCAGTTGTTCAAAATACTGAATCTCACCATCGTTATTTTAATCATTCTAAACCTTATTATGTATACCGGTATTTTACCTTACAAGTATCACATAATACCACCTTATGTTGTCGCAATTTTTATAGCATTGCTTATTTATGTAAGCTATAAAAGTGGAAATCAATTTTTTGCGATAGACACAAAAGGTGAAACCATAACTTTTGAAACGAAGAATGTTGGATTTTTACCCTTCTTAGATTCAAAAACGAACAAAATCGATTTACCGAAGTATAAATTGATCAAATACGATTTTCAGAAAGGAATTCTTTCAAAAAACGTTGTCTTTTATATTAACAGTAAAAAGAATCCTACCAATTTAACAAAAGTCAAATTTCGTTTAGCATTCATTTCTAACCGAAATATTAATATTATTTTGACTGAATTAGACAAAATTGTGGAGTCTAATTGTATGGTCAAAAACAATGTAGAAGTAGCTATTTAACATGATGCAAGACAATCAAGAGAGCATCAAGAAGGTTTCTGGTATGTACCAAGAATGGTTTCTTGACTATGCCTCTTATGTAATTTTAGAACGAGCAATTCCATCTATTTATGATGGTTTGAAACCAGTTCAGCGTAGAATTTTACATTCAATGCGCGAGTTGGAAGACGGACGATATAACAAAGTTGCGAATATTGTAGGAAATACGATGAAATATCACCCGCATGGTGATATGGCGATTTCTGATGCAATGGTTCAAATTGGTCAAAAAGAATTGTTGATCGATATGCAAGGAAACTGGGGAAACATCTACACTGGTGACCGAGCGGCTGCGTCGCGTTATATCGAAGCTCGATTGACTAAATTTGCGTTAGAAGTTGTCTATAATCCAAAAACTACAAAATGGCAACCATCTTATGATGGTCGTAATAAAGAACCAATTGATCTTCCAATCAAATTTCCTTTGCTTTTGGCACAAGGAGTAGAAGGAATTGCAGTTGGTTTGTCAACAAAGATTTTACCGCATAATTTCAATGAGTTAATTGATGCATCAATTTTACATCTGAAAGGAAAGAAATTTCAAATTTTTCCAGATTTTTTAACTTCTGGTTTGGTTGATGTTTCTGACTATAATGATGGATTGCGTGGAGGTAAAGTGCGTATTCGTGCAAAGATTTTGCAAGAAGATAAAACAACGTTAAAAATTACGGAAATTCCTTACGGAACAACAACGGGATCTTTGATTGATTCGGTTTTGAAAGCCAATGATAAAGGCAAAATCAAGATCAAAAAGATTGAAGATAATACAGCGGCTGAAGTTGAGATTTTAATTCATCTTGTTCCGGGAAGTAGCCCAGACAAAACGATTGATGCATTGTATGCATTCACGGATTGCGAGATTTCTATTTCGCCAAACGCGTGTGTGATTAATGAACAAACACCGGAATTTTTAACAGTTTCTGAAATTTTAATTCACAATACAAACAATACAGTTGAATTGTTGAAAAAAGAGTTAGAAATTGAGTTAGATGAGCTGCAAGAACAATGGCATTTTTCTTCGTTGGAACGAATTTTTATCGAGAATAGAATTTATCACGATATCGAAGAAGAAGAAACATGGGAAGGTGTAATTTCTGCGATTGATAAAGGGCTGAAACCACATATTGCGCATTTAATTCGTCCAGTTACGGAAGAAGATATTACGCGTTTAACAGAAATTCGAATCAAACGTATTTCAAAATTTGATTTAGATAAGGCGCAACAATTTATTGAATCATTAGAAGATAAAATCGAGAATGTAAAACATCATTTAGCAAATTTGATTGATTATGCGATCGATTATTTCAAAAATCTAAAGACAAAATACGGAAAAGGAAAAGAACGTAAAACAGAAATTAGAACATTTGATACGATTGATGCGACAAAAGTTGCCGTTGCAAATACACGTTTTTATGTGGATAGAAACGAAGGTTTTATCGGAACTTCATTGAAAAAAGACGAGTATTTATTCGAGTGTTCTGATATTGATGATATTGTGGTTTTCAAACATGATGGTTCGATGATTGTGACAAAAGTTGATGCAAAAACGTTTGTTGGAAAAGGAATTATTCATGTTGGAATTTGGCATAAAAATGATAAACGTACCATTTATAACTTGATTTATCGCGATGGTAAAAATGGTCCGGCTTATCAAAAACGTTTTGCTGTAACGGGAATTACGCGCGATAAAGAATATGATTTAACCGCTGGTAATAAAGGTTCGGAAGTTTTGTATTTTTCAGCGAATCCAAATGGTGAAGCCGAAGTTGTATCAATTATTTTGAAAACTCATCAACGAATCAAAAAATTAAAATTCGATATTAATTTTGCTGATTTAGCGATTAAAGGTCGTGCATCAAAAGGGAATTTGGTGACGAAATATCCAATCAAAAAAGTAGAATTGAAAGAGGAAGGAGTTTCGACTTTAGCACCTCGTCAAATTTGGTTTGATACGGATACAAAACGTCTTAATGCAGATGGATTGGGACTTTTATTAGGTTCTTTCAAAGGTGATGATAAAATTTTAACGATTAATAAAAAAGGTGAAGCAAAATTGGTTTCGTTTGATTTGAGTAATCGTTTTGACGAAGATTTAGAAATTATCGAGAAATGGAAACCTGCAAAACCGATTTCTTGCGTGTATTATGATGCAGAAAAAGATCGTTATTTTGTGAAACGTTTCCTTTTAGAAGATACATTTTCTCCACAAGCTTTTTATACGTTAGAAGATGGTAAATCATCAATAAAAGTTGTTTCGACAGATTATTTACCAGTTATTGAGTTGATTTTCCCGAAAGTAAAAGGTTTAGAAAAAGAACCAGAAGTGATAAATTTAGAAGAATTTATTACTGTTAAAGGAATTAAAGCGCAAGGAAATCAATTGACGACATACAAGTTGAAACAGATTAATGTGTTAGAACCGCTTCCATTCGAAGAACCAGAAGAAGAGGAGGAGTCAGAAGAAGAGCCTCAGCCGACGCTATTTGATGCGATTGAGGAGGATAATAATGAAGAAGAAAATATAGAAGAATAATGGGAGACATCTCTATTGTGGCATTAGTCGTTATTGGATTGAATGTTTTGGTAAGTTGGAAAGGTTTTAACGATTTAGCTTTTTTTGAAAAATATAAATTCCAAGTTGGATCGATATTATATAATAAGGAACACTATAGAATTTTAAGTTCAGGATTTTTACATGTTGATTTCATGCATCTGTTTTTTAACATGTTTACATTATATATGTTTGCGAATCCTGTGATTGCTTTTTTTGCGAGTCCAGAAGGATTTTTGTTAGGCGACTTTTCGAATGCTAAACTAAATGTAGGTTACGGAATGTTTCTTTTAGTTTTTTTTGCAGCGGTTATTGGCGGAAATCTTTTGTCTTTGTTGATTCACAAGAAAGAAACTTTTTATTCGGCAGTAGGAGCTTCTGGAGGAGTCACAGGGATTTTATTCGCTGCAATTGCAGCTTTTCCTGAAATGGAATTAAGATTATTTTTTGCTTTACCAATTCCAGCCTGGATTTTCGGAATTTTATATTTAGGATATTCAGTTTATGGAATGAAAACTAATTTAGGGAACATCGGGCATTCAGCGCATTTAGGTGGAGCAATTGTGGGATTATTATCTGCAATATTATTTTATCCAACAATTTTACAAATCAATACATATTATATTTTAGGAATGATTGTTCCATTAATTGTATTGCTTGTGATGATTTTGAGAGAACATCGAAAATAAAAAAATAAGACAAAAAAAAGCATCAAAATTACTTGATGCTTTTTTTATGATAATGTTATAATATTCTTTTTACGTATAAGAATTTTGGTCCCCAATATCTATCATTTAAAGAAGATACCATAACACCTTGAGAAGTAGATGAATGAATAAATTCTAAAACTCCATCTTTATTTCTTCCATGAACAATTCCTACGTGCGAAACTCTACCGCGACCTCTTGTTGCAAAGAAAACTAAATCTCCTTCTTTTGCTTCGTCTGTACTAACTGTAAAACCTTCTCTTGCCTGATCTGCAGATACACGAGGTAAATTTTTATTGAAAGTCTCGAAAACGTTTCTAACAAAGGCAGAACAATCAATACCACTTCTTGTTGTGCCTCCGTATCGGTAAGGTGTACCAATATACGTTTCTGCTTCTTTTAATAAAAATCCTGTAAACAATTCATTCGTTTCTTCTAAAACGCTGTTTAACACAACCATAGATTTCGCTTCATCGTTAATTTCTATTGGTGTAACATCTAAATTGGCATGTTTATTGATTATTTTAGCTTGAGCTTCAATAGCTCTTGGTTTCGGTACGAAACTTCTCGAAGAATATTCTGTAGCTTCACTAACTGGGGTTAAAGATGAACATGATGTAATAAACATCGTGCAAACCACTGCAGCTACACCTAATATCGATGCTTTCATATATTGAGTATTCGTTTGTATAAATTTTAATAGCACCGCTAAAGTAATTGTTAAAAATATAACTCATTATATATAAGAGATGTTTTGACAAAATATTAACTTCCTTAACATTTTTTAACAAAAATCTATTCAAAAAAACTTTCAAATAAATTTGGAAGTTCAAAAAATAGTTCTACATTTGCACTCGCTTTTCACAACAAGTGGTTAAGCCGTCGTGCGGCCCATTCGTCTAGTGGTTAGGACATCAGGTTTTCATCCTGGAAACAGGAGTTCGATTCTCCTATGGGCTACATAAAAGTGTTTTAGAAAATTATTAAATTAATTTGGCGAGATAAAATATTTGTTTATATCTTTGCCGAACTAAAATAGAAAGAGATTTAAGTTATGGCAAATCATAAGTCAGCATTAAAAAGAATTAGACAATCAGCGGTAAGACGCGATCGTAATAAATATTATCACAAATCAGCTCGTACAGCTATTAAAGCTTTAAGATCTGAATCTGATAAAAATGAAGCAGAAACAGTTTTTCCAAAAGTTTCTTCAATGATTGATAAGTTAGCAAAAAGAAACATTATTCACAAGAATAAAGCTTCAAACTTAAAATCAAAGTTAGCGAAACATATTGCGGGATTAGCTTAATAAAATAAAAGTGGTCCCTTCGTCTATCGGTTAGGACACTAGATTTTCATTCTAGAAAGAGGGGTTCGATTCCCCTAGGGACTACAAATTAATAGATGGATTGCATTAATGCAATCTTTTTTTTCCTTGTTC
This sequence comes from Empedobacter sp. UBA3239, assembly GCF_002362875.1. Classification (NCBI taxonomy): domain Bacteria; kingdom Pseudomonadati; phylum Bacteroidota; class Flavobacteriia; order Flavobacteriales; family Weeksellaceae; genus Empedobacter; species Empedobacter sp. UBA3239. Next base: position 53,067 of record NZ_DEVJ01000035.1, read on the forward strand.
ATAGTTGTTGATTTTTTAAACAACCAGTAGAATACTGTGTAAAGGAAATTGTTTTTTGTGTTTTGTTTGTAAAGGTTAATCATAATGTTTAGATGATTAATCGGGAATGAAAATGTCGCTGTATAATTCAACTTGGTTCAAATTATTAGAATTATACATCGACTTTTCTACAACTCCCAACACAAAATGAGGTTCATTCAAAATAAAGAATATTCGAATTAATTAATTCATATTAAGTGGTCCCTTCGTCTATCGGTTAGGACACTAGATTTTCATTCTAGAAAGAGGGGTTCGATTCCCCTAGGGACTACAATTTGATTTAATTAAAAAAAAGTATAAAATTTTCAAAAATTGTTTGGTAATAAAAAATAAACGTTTATTTTTGCACCACAATAATACGAAAGGAGGTCCCTTCGTCTATCGGTTAGGACACTAGATTTTCATTCTAGAAAGAGGGGTTCGATTCCCCTAGGGACTACTAAAAAGCATTCAGATTTGGATGCTTTTTTATTTTGAAATAGTTTAGTTTATATTGATTTATTGCGATCAATAAAAAAGCGTTTGAGGAAATAAACTTCAAACGCTTTTTGCTTTTATAAAAGATCCTTTTATAGCTTTGGAATTGCTTCTATCAATTCTTTGGTATAGTTTGTTGTCGGATGCGCATAAACCTTGTCTGCATCGTTCAATTCTTTCATTTCTCCGTGTTGCATGACCAATAATTGATCACTCATATATTTTACAACCGCCAAATCGTGCGAAATAAATATATAGGTAAAACTAAACTCTGTTTTCAAATCATTTAATAAATTCAAGACTTGCGCCTGAACAGAAACATCCAACGCAGAAACAGATTCATCACAAATGATAAATTTAGGATTTAAAGCCAAAGCACGAGCAATCCCGATACGTTGACGTTGCCCACCAGAGAATTCGTGCGGATATTTGTTCAAATCTTGATCTGATAAACCCACTTTTTGTAAAAGAGATGAAGCCGTTTTTAATCGCTCAGCTTTATTCAGACCAATTTTATGCACTTGCATTGGTTCTGTAATAATTTGCGCAATGGTTTGGCGAGGGTTCAAACTTGAATATGGATCTTGGAAAATAATCTGAATTTCTCTTCTTAATTTACGAATTTGCTCTTTTTTTAGTTTCGTAATATCTATACCATTATAATAAATTTCGCCGGCAGTTGGTTTTTCTAATAACAAAACCGTTCTACTCAAAGTTGTTTTTCCAGAACCCGATTCGCCAACCAAGCCCATTGTTTCACCTGGATAAACTTTGAACGAGATATCATCGACAGCTTTTACATTCGGGATTGTAGCGTTTCCAAATAGAGTCGAAGGATAGAAATATTTCTTCAAGTTCTTAACCTCTAAAATTGGAGGATTTGCATAAATTTTTTCGTGAAAAGCTTCGCGTTCTTCTTCTGTATAGATTTCAGTTTTGAAATTTGGATTTTCTAAGAAATCTTTCACCGTAGGTAAACGTTTTGCGCGTTCATCCAATCGAGGTCGACAAGCAATTAGACCTTTTGTATAATTTTCTTTCGGATGATTAAAAATAGTTTCAACATTTCCTTGTTCTACAACATCACCACGAAACATCACCAAAACTTCTTCGCAAACATTTGCAATTACACCCAAATCGTGAGAAATAAACAACATGCTCATGTTATTTTTTTCTTGTAATTCTTTCAATAAATCTAACGTCGCTTTTTGCACCGTAACGTCCAAAGCTGTTGTTGGTTCGTCAGCAATCAATAATTTCGGCTCGCAAGAAATCGCCATTGCTATCATTACACGTTGCTTTTGTCCGCCAGATAATTCGTGCGGATAGGCTTTATAAATACGTTCGGGATTTGGTAATTTTACTTGTTCAAAAAGATGAAGAACTTTCTTTTTAGCTTCTTCTTTCGATAAATTTTGATGCAAACGAATCGCTTCTTCCACTTGTTCCCCGCAACGTAAACTTGGATTTAGAGAAGTCATTGGTTCTTGAAAAATCATTCCGATTTCATTTCCTCTTATTTTTTCCAGTTCTTTAGGCGAAAGTTTAAGCAAATCTATCATTTTATCATCTTGACGAAAAAGAATTTCACTTTTGGGATGAATAATTGCATTAGGAGACAATAAACCCATAATTGCCAATGAAGTTAACGACTTTCCAGAGCCAGATTCTCCAACAATTCCTAATGTATCGCCTTGTTCCACTTTGAAATTGATGTTATTCAAAACTTGTTTATCTCCAAAAGAAATCGATAAATTTTTGACCTCGATAATATAATGTAAATCTTGCTTTTGCATGGCAAATTGTTGCTTGGTAAATGAAGTGGAAATTTAGTGATTTTTAGTCATTTTCTCGAATCAATAATTTCTAAGATTTTGTATTTATAAATTTTGTAATTTTGCTACGAATCAAAACGTTGTGATTTTTAATTTTTTTTATTAATTTAGATGTGTTGATTTACTGACTTATAAAAACTTATAACAAGTCAGTCTTTTAAATTCGAAGAATGGATACATACTCCCAGATTTCGACATTGTTTTTAGTCGCTAATCACAATGTCGCCGATGAAATTTCTGTAGCAAAACTTTTGCTTACAATTTTCCTTGTTTTATTAAATGGTTTTTTCGTTGCAGCCGAGTTTGCAATTGTAAAAGTACGTTCGTCACAAATTGAAGTTAATCAAGATATTAATGAAAGAACTTCAAATGCAGCGAAACGAATTGTTAATCATTTAGATTCTTATCTTGCCGCAACACAGTTAGGTATTACATTAGCTTCGCTTGGTCTTGGTTGGGTTGGAGAAAGCTCTTTAACGCCTGTAATCGTAAAACTTTTTGAAGTAGTTGGTTTAACTTCTCCTTCATGGACAGCGATTGCGCATAATGTTGCGTTTCCAGCAGCTTTCGTTATCATTACAATTTTGCACATTGTTTTTGGCGAATTAGCACCGAAATCTATTGCGATTCAGTATCCAACAAAAACTACATTTACAGTAGCTTGGCCACTTCGTGCATTTTATTTTGTTTTCAAACCGCTTATTGTGTTAATGAATGGTTTGGCAAATGTAATTCTTCGTGCGATTGGAATTCATCCTATTCATGGAGGTGAAATTCACACAGAAGAAGAGTTGAAAATGATTATTACAGAGAGTTCTGAAGGTGGAGCTATTGAGGAGTCTGAGCGTAATTTAATTCAAAATGTGTTTGAGTTTGATGATCGTCGTGTGATGAATATTCAAACTTTACGAAAAAATGTTTCTGCGATTAATATTAATACTTCTGTAAAAGATGCGTTAGATTATGCGATTAACGAAGGTTATTCACGTTATCCCGTTTACGAAGAAGAATTTGATAATATAAAAGGTGTCATTTACGCAAAAGATTTAATCAAGCAATTGTTAGAAAATCCAAATCAAACTGAAATTGAAGGATTATTGCGTGAGCCAATTTTTATTTCAGAAAATGCGTTGATTAAAAATGTAATGAAACAATTTCAGAAAAAACATATGCAAATTGCAATTGTAACAAATGAAGTTGGTGAAGTTGCAGGGATTGTTTCGATGGAAGATATTTTGGAGGAATTGGTTGGAGAAATTCAAGACGAATATGATAACGAAGATCCAATTGTTTCTCGTGTTTCTGAAGGTGTTTATAATATAAATGCACACAATGCGATAAGCGATATTAATCGTTTAGTGCCGTTTAGATTTGAAGAAAGTGAACACTATGATACGTTGGCTGGATTGATTTCTGAATGTTATCCTGATAAAGAATTAACGGAAGGAGATTTGATTGATTTGGAAGAATATACAGGAACAATTATCAAAATGTACCGAAATTCTGTTGAACAAGTACAATTGAAAGTGAAAGATGAATTGATTGAAAACTTCCGCGATGAACCAGATTCAGCAGAAGATGATGAAAATTAATTATTAAAGATATAGAATAAAAAATCCGCTCATTGAGCGGATTTTTTTTTTTTATAAATCTTCTTTTCGTTGTAAAGGTTTATCGTAGCGCATTTTCCTGAAAACATTAATCAAGGTTACAACATCTTTTTCACAATAATCTTTGATGCGTTCGACATTGTTTTCATCGTAATAAACTCGCGCAACTTGCGAACCATCGATATCATCTTTTGGTGTTGGAATTTCGAAAACATTTGCCAATAAATCTAATGATGTAAAGTTCTTATAATCACCAAATTTCCATAACTCCATTGTGTCTAAATGCTGAACTTCCCATGGTTTTTTACCAAATAATTGCAAAATAGCTGGAATTTCAATTTGATTAATCATCATTCGGCGAGCGATGTACGGAAAATCGAATTCTTTTCCGTTGTGCGCACATAAAATATGATCAGGCTTGAAAAAGTTTTCAATTAGCATTGAATTAAAATCTTCTAACAATTTTTTCTCATCATGTCCATAAAAACTTTTGATGTGAATAAAAGAATCTTTAACAACAATTCCGACCGAAATACAAACTATTTTACCGAATTCAGCCATAATTCCAGCGCGTTCGTGATAAAATTCTTCAGGAGAAACTTCATTATTATTGCGCTGATAAGCCGTTTTCTTTTCCCAAAGCGCTTGTGTTCTTTCAGACAAAAGATTCCAATCATCGGTTTGTGGAACCGTTTCGATGTCTAAAAATAATATTTTACTGTATGGAATTCGTTGGATCATTTTCTTTCATTTTTTGATTAATTCGCATCGCTTCGTCTATCAATCGGTAAACATCGCCATCTGCAATGGGACGATTATTTGGCTGATCATTATGCGTTTTTCCAGTTCGAACAACAACTAATTTTTCTGAAGGAATTACAATGATACGTTGTCCCAAATGTCCTAACATTGCATAAAAAGGCGTTTTGTAATTGTAATCCATCCAAACTGAATAACCATAAATTTGTGACTCATTTGGTCCGAATGCTTTTTTGTTTGGTAAAACCATTTTCTGAACAAATACTGAATCTAAAATTTGTTTTCCGTACCAATTTCCATCATTCAATAATAATTGTCCAAGTTTGGCAAAATCTCGCGCTGTTGCATTGAAGCAACAATAGGTTTTCTCCATTCCTTTCGGATTATCTTTCGACCATTGTGCATCTAATTCCATACCCATTGGTTGCCAAAATTCTTCTTGAAAATATTGTGATAACGATTTATTTTTCAGCGCGCGTTCAATCACAATTCCTAATAATTGCGTGTCACTCGATTGATATTTGAAATATCCGCCAGGTTGAGAAACAAATTTTCGATCTAACATTTGTTTAACGATATCATCACCGTAATACGCTTTTGCAGTAGGATTGAGCGGAAAATAATAATCTTCGTCCCAATCATAACCAGAAGTCATCGCAGATAAATCGCCAACAGTACATTCAGCACCAAATTTATCATCTTTAAATTCGGGAATGAAATCTGTTATTTTTTGATCTAAATCTTTGATATAACCTTGATCAATCGCTTTTCCCAACATCATTGTCGTGAATGTTTTCGCCATCGAAAAAGAATTGGTAATATCATTTTGCGCATATCCATTAAAATAATATTCGCTCAAAATTTGATTATCTTTTATAATAACCAATCCAGCAGTTCCGAAATCGTTCATCTCTTTTTCGAAGTTAGCTGACAACGGAAATTGATTATAATCTAAATGTTGATGCCAAACTCGCGGTGCACCTGCCAAAATTACATTGTTATCAAAATCTTTGTAATCGTTGATATTGGCAGTGCTTTCACCTTTCATATAGGTTAATTTTACGCCACGAAAAATGTAGTCATTCCCTGTTGTATAAAGAATTAGGATTAATACACAAATGATTATGATGAACCATTTTATTATTTTCCAAAGTATTTTCATTTCAAAAATTTAGAATCTTTTACTAAAATAAGCTTTTACTATTAAATAATGTTAAAATTCTATCATTTCGGAATCATATTTGTTGAGTTATTGTGTATCTTTATACAAGAAAATTAAATCAAAAAAATAAATATTATGGCTTTTGAATTAGCAAAATTACCTTATGCATTTGATGCATTAGAACCTCATATTGACGCAAAAACAATGGAAATTCACCATGACAAACACCATGCTGCGTACACAAATAACTTGAATGCTGCTATTGAAGGAACTGATTTAGCAAACGCTACAATCGAAGAAATTTTAGCAAAAGGAACTGACAAACCAGCTGTTCGTAACAATGGTGGTGGTTTTTACAATCACAATTTATTCTGGGAAATTTTAACTCCAGGTGGTGCTAATCAACCAACTGCAGAAGTTGCTGATGCAATTAACGCTGCTTTTGGATCTTTTGAAGCTTTCAAAGATGAGTTTTCTAAAGCTGCTGCAACACGCTTTGGTTCTGGATGGGCTTGGTTAATCGTAAAAGATGGTAAATTAGTTGTAACATCAACTCCAAATCAAGATTCTACTTTGATGCCAGTTGCTGATGTACAAGGATTTCCAGTTTTAGGATTAGATGTTTGGGAACATGCTTATTACTTAAATTACCAAAACCGTCGTCCTGATTATATCGAGGCTTTCTTCTCTGTAATTAACTGGGATAAAGTTGCGGAAAGATTTGCATCTGCAAAATAATAAGGTTTAAAAAAATTAAACAATACAAGACTTGTGTAGAAATACGCAAGTCTTTTTTTATCTTTGAACTATGGGAGTAATTATTTTAGAAAATATAAAAATATATTCGAATCACGGATGTTTAGATGAAGAAGCGCGCATTGGTTCTGATTATTTGGTTGATTTGGAAGCGCATGCAGACTTTACGAAAGCAACAGAATCGGATGAATTGGTTGATGCTTTGGATTATGTTTCGTTAAATAAAATTGTGAAGGAAGAAGTAGGTATTCGTTCAAAACTTTTGGAACATGTTTGTAAAAGAGTGTTAGATCGTATAGGTCAAGAACTTACGAATGTCACGTATGCAAAAGTAAAATTATCAAAGCTGAATCCTCCTATTGGTGGGCATGTAGAAAAAGTGAGTGTTATTTTAGAAAAATCGTATTAAACTTTTTTTTTCTGAAATTATTGCTATATTTGCAGTCCAAAAGAACGGGAATGGTTCCTTGACCGAGAGGCTAGGTAGCGGTCTGCAAAACCGTCCACAGCGGTTCGAATCCGCTAGGAACCTCATAAGCTCTAATCAAATTGATTAGAGTTTTTTTTATTTTTATTCATTTACTTTTCTACAAAAAAAGCCTCACAATAGTTATCGAAAGGCTTTTAAATCTATCAACTATTAACTACCTGTGAGTAGTTATTACCTTATGCAATATTGCGAAACTAAGATGATTTCCTTTAAGATAAATACAGGGATTTGTTCGTTAAGAATTCAAAAATATTAAGATGGTTAAAGCAGCTATTATAATTAAAATAGAAACGATAACGACGTCTTTATAATTGATTGTTTTCGACCCAAATCCAACTTTCTTTGATTTACTTATCTTTTTAGATTGCATCAGAAGGATTTTTTAGTTGATACAAATATAGATTATAAATTTAATTGATTAAGAAGTTTATAATTAAATAATTGTAAAAATTACAATGTAATTATAAGGTAAATTTGTAACGTCCTGAAAAA